>JAJTGC010000109.1 GCA_021298975.1 Oxalobacteraceae bacterium | reverse complement strand
TCGGCAAAGCCTTGTATCTGGCTATAAATGGATTCAGCAAATTCAGCGGTATAGCCGCGCGCCAGCATGCCTTGTATCAAACGGTCATGAAATTTTTCCAGGCCACCTTTGCGCTTCCACGCGGCCATCGCACGGCGCAGCTGATCAGCCTCTCCGGCAGAAAAACCTGCAGCGAGCATGGCGATCTGCATCACCTGCTCCTGAAAAATAGGCACACCCAAAGTACGCGAGAGTGCGATTTCCATGTCAGCGCTTGGATACGTGACCGCTTCAAGGCCTTGTCGGCGCCGCAGGTAAGGATGGATCATGCCACCTTGTATCGGCCCGGGCCGGATGATGGCCACCTCAATCACCAAGTCGTAAAACGTGCGTGGCTGCAGACGAGGCAGCATGCTCATTTGTGCGCGACTCTCGATCTGGAACACGCCTATCGTATCCGCCTTGCTGATCATTGCGTAAGTTGCAGCGTCTTCGGCGGGAATATCCTGCAATTCGAAAGGCTCGCCCAGCTGCGCCGAGATCAGCTCGAAGCTGCGACGTAGCGCCGACAGCATGCCGAGTGCGAGGATATCGATTTTCAGCAGACCCAGTGCATCGAGATCATCCTTGTCCCATTGGATGACACTGCGTTCTGCCATGGTGGCTTTTTCGATAGGCACCAGCCGGGAAAGCTTGTCGCGTGCAATGACAAATCCGCCCGGGTGTTGCGATAAATGGCGAGGAAACCCGGTCAGATCGTCAGCGATTTTCTGCCATGATTGGGCAGTAGAAGATGCAGGATCCATGCCGCATGCAATAAAAATATCTTCAAGACCGGTCTCCCTGTCACATCGACGATAAGATTGTGTCAGTCGATCGACGATGGACAAATCCACGCCCAAGGCCTTGCCTGCATCGCGTAATGCACTGCGTCCCCGGTAGCTGATGACAACGCCAGTCAGCGCAGCTCGCTGACGACCGTATTTTTTATAAATGTATTGAATGACTTCTTCTCGTCGCTGGTGTTCGAAGTCGACATCGATATCAGGTGGCTCGTTACGCTCTTTTGATATGAAGCGTTCAAACAGCAGACTGCTTCGGGCTGGATCGACTTCGGTAATGCCCAGGCAATAGCAGACAGCGGAGTTGGCCGCCGAACCACGTCCCTGACACAAGATATGGCGATGTCGGGCAAAACTGACGATGTCATACACCGTCAGGAAATAAGGCTCGTAAGCCAATTCTGCAATCAGTGCAAGTTCGTGTTCGATCTGCTGCTGTACATTGGCCGGTATGCCGGATGAAAAACGACGATGTGCGCCCGCCCAGGTTTGTTCGCGCAGATAGCTTGTCGGTGTCTGACCCGGCGGGACAAGCTCGTCCGGATATTCATAGCGCAGCGTATCGAGAGAAAATTGACACTGGGCTGCAACCAGCGTAGTCGCATGCAATGTCTCGTGCGGATAAATATTGGCCAGCCGCAGGCGTGAGCGCAAATGCTGTTCTGCATTCGGAAATAACGCATGACCGCATTGCGCTACGGATTTGCCAAGCCGAATAGCGGTAAGCACATCTTGCAAGGGTTTGCGTGAACGAATATGCATGCAGACATCACCGGTGGCTACCACATCAAGTGCGTGCATGACAGATGTTTGCATCACGATTCGCTTGTGCTGTTCATCCTGCCCCCGGTACAGCAAGCTGAGCGCGAGGTACGCGCGCACGCCGAAAGTAGATTTCAGCCAGCTGGCCTGACGATGCAATTGGGTCGCACTGATGCCATAGTCGGGTGCCAGCAGTAAAAGACAATCGGGCAACGTGCGCAGGTGATGATATGGATCCTCAGGGTGCGTGAAGTCAGTCAGCCTCAGGTGGTAATCTCCCTTCGCTACCCTGCTTCGTGCCAGTGTGATCAGTTCGCACAGATTGCCATAGCCTTCGCGATTCATCACCAGTGCAATCAGGGTCAGGCAATCCCCCTCCTCCGTATGCACGCGAAACTGACTACCGACAATCAATGGCAGCTGATGCCGTTTTGCCTCGACATGTGCACGCACCACACCGGCCAGCGAGCACTCGTCGGTGATGGCCAGCGCGCTATAACCCAGTGCCGCCGCCCGTGCGACCAGCTGTTCGGGATGTGACGCACCGCGCAAAAAACTGAAGTTGGACACGCACTGGAGTTCAGCATAGGCTGGCAGGGAAGAAGCAGTAGGCATCATGGCTCATGCAAACAGGCCATGTAAGAACCACCGCGCCTGATCGACATCACGCTCACGGTAAATCCAGTAATACGCGCCCTCCTCGCCCTGCGCAACAAAGTAATCGCGCATCGCCAGATCACCATCCCACCAGCCTGCTTCAATGCGTTCCGGCCCACTGAGCAAATGCAGTGCCGAACCATAAAAAGGCCGATGTCCGCGTAACGTCAGCGCCAGTGGCTGCTCCAGTAACCAGAAGGGACGTTCAGCAGATTGCGCACCTGTCTCAGCCCGTATTTTTTTTGGCGCTTGACAGCTTGTTTGCCATTGATTGGCCACTTCAGGGCGATGATCTGACGCCAGTGCAGGCAGGCGTACCGCCTCAGGCCCAAGCCGTGCCATCAGCAACTCGAGCAGCCGGCGATAATCTGCCGGTGTGCCACCAGGCTCAGAAAACAGCTGCGCTGTCGGCGGTGCGAATGCCGCGAGCCGTATGACTTTCAGCCGCAAGACTGTGACGGGTGCCTTGAGTACCAGCTGGTTCAATCTTTCTTTTATCAAACGCAGCATATGCGCTTCCTGCCATGCAGGTTCTGCGAGCGTGATCTCAAGGTCAGTCGAAGCAAGTCGACAGCGCATGCGCTCATAGTCAAGTGTCAGCACCAGCGCAGACACGGCGCGTTGTCGCGCCACCAGCCAGCCTGTCATTTGTACCACCAGACGCTGGGCCGCCAGCAGCAGCTGCTCGGCCTGTTCTGTCGGATAAGCAAATTCGAGAAAGGCATCAAAGGTTTCTGGTGCCTGTACCCACTCGAATAATTCAGGGGCTTCGCCATACGCGCGGTCGAGTTGATCCTGCAAACCAGGATCGGTACGGCGCTTCAAGCCAGCGCGCGGCAAACGACGCAAATCAGCGAGCGTGCTGCAGCCTATACCCGTTAACCAGGACTCGTATCGCCCTGCGGTGGGAAGCAGCGCAACCGGCAAGGTATCCAGACGTCGTCGCATACTCTCGATGCGAATGACGCGCCGCACGCGCCCTACCTGATGCGCAAATAGCCAGGCGGCCTGTGCGACAGGCGCCATACCAAGACGCAGTGAAAAACCCAGCGCCTGCACACTACCGCGCACGCGATGGCATAAATGCCGCCGACCACCAAACGCAGAAAGACTGGCGCTAACATCCATCAGTAAGGTATCTGCATCGGCAATGGCCACTTCAGGCGTGTATTGCAGCAGCGCCAGAGCGACGGCATCGCGTGCGATATTCTCTCGCGTCACATCACGCGTTTGTAATATGAGCTCCGGTGCCAATACCTGAGCGCTGGCCGCGCGCATGCCGGCACGAACGCCATGCTGTGCTGCAAGTCGTGAGATCGCCACGACCTGCCCCCGGTCGACGATAGCAACCGGCAGCGGCTCAGACCAGCGCGGTCGCAACGATTGAAGCGGCAGGAGCGGCAGGTAAACGGCGATCCAGCAACGCATGATGGGGCTCATTGGTAAAAAATGGCGTATCGCCACACAGCACAGACCAGGGTAGTAACAAGGGTGTTGCGCAAGGCGGGCCGCGCCGCTTGAGAACATCGATCTGCAAGCCCTGCCCCCTTGGCTGCAACGCGAGGCGCAATGAGACTGGCGAGGGCACATCCGCCAGCGATAAAGGCCGCAGCAGCCAGCACACGATGTCGGACGCTTGCGCAGAAAGTTGCAAACGACGTATGGCCTCATTGCGCAAAGCGCCTTGCCACAGCAATAGCGCGCCGCAACTACCGTTACGTAATATTTGTTCCGCACTCCACAGAAGATCAGCGTGACGTTGAGTTCGTATCCATAACAGACGTTCAGGTGCCAGACCCCAATCAATCCAGGTCGCCACCTGCGGCGCGTGGGGTGGTTGAAGCAAGGCAATACGGCCTGCCACTCGTCGCAGCGCTGGCTGCAGCAACCGCATTTCGCCAATACCGGTTTGTCGGATCAGCAGTTCAGTCAATCCGCGGTGTGGCCAGCCCTGATTCGGTAATTCTTTGTCGAGTGCTGACCAACCACTGGATGTGACCGATACGCCGGCCACAGCCATCTGCCCGGCACGCCAGACGCTGTGCGCAATGCTGGATGGCAGGGACAGCGAAGGCATCCCACCCTCAGAGGCGGTAGGCGACAGTGTACTCATATTGCTTTTATGTAAATTATCTGAAGTGAAATTTTATTCCTATTTATACTGTACAAATATACAGTATAAATTGCAGACGAGAAGTGGAAAAAAATGCTGAATTTTTCAGATAAAGATACTTGTTACAAAAATAAAAGCTGGACTTTTGATCCAGCTTTAAAGGGGGAACGACGGGGGTACAACAGAGAATTCGGTCTATATACAGCCCGCTTGTGGAGTGACCCTATTGTGCAAAACGATAGACGCGCTGAAGGTAAAACTGAATTTTTTCAGTTTTTTATGAAGTCTTGCAAAAAAAACTACTCAGGCGTGCATTTGAAAACTATCACCCCCCAATCCTGGCGGTGGTGCTGAAGTGGGTGCTGTCTGGCTGACAAAACCCTGCCAGGAGCGCGTGATCTTCAGGAAGTTTTTCAGAGCGAACTGCAGATCATTGAGTAT
>JAJTGC010000108.1 GCA_021298975.1 Oxalobacteraceae bacterium | reverse complement strand
ACGACATCGACGGTGGACTGATTGGTGGCGCCTCGCTCAAGGCAGATGATTTTCTCGCCATTGCGAAGGCCGCCTGAACAAGATGGTTGTCGCGCACGCCAAAGTGCTGTGATGCGAGGATGTTCTGACTTGGTTAAATCGGAAACTTTTGTGGATAAAAAAAATCACTCAAGCATTTGATTTGCCAGCGTCCCGCATCGCACAGCTGCACCGGCTTTGTACAGAATTTGGATGTGCGCAGCGTTTTCTTAAAGAAAAGAAATACAATATTATTTAAATGGAAAAATTCTCAACATGAACAATTTTCTCGCAATAATCATCGTCATTCAGGTCGTTACGGCGCTGATCATCATCGGCCTGGTGCTTTTGCAGCACGGTAAGGGTGCAGATATGGGCGCCGCTTTTGGTTCGGGCGCATCCGGAAGCCTGTTTGGTGCCAGCGGGTCTTCAAATTTCCTCTCGAGATCGACCGGTGTTGCTGCAGCCGTATTTTTTGCGTCGACACTCGCGCTCAGCTTTATTGGCAGCAGACCGGCCAGCTCTTCCGGAGCCGGTGTGATGGACCAGGTAACGACACCGGCCAAACCTGCAGCGACCGTGCCCGGCGCCCCAGATGCGCCGAAATCACAAGACAAATCGAATGAAATCCCGAAATAATCTCTTGGCAATAAATGGTGTCAAAGGTGCATTGAGAGCAGGAGTCAAAAAGGGTTAAAATGCGAGGGTTTTGCCGACGTGGTGAAATTGGTAGACACGCTATCTTGAGGGGGTAGTGGCGAAAGCTGTGCGAGTTCGAGTCTCGCCGTCGGCACCAATAAAAACAGGAACAGGAATTCCGGTGATTCCGAGCAGGCCAGCAGGGGATGCCCTCCGCTGGCTTTTTGCTGAAATGGCCGGCCTGGCTTTATGGCGGATAATTGCGTTATTGCAGGGATGCGCTGAAAAATCGACGTTTTGTAGCGAGCCAGCGTTGCTGTATGGCGCGGCCGTCAAGAAGATCAATGTCTTGGCGCCGCTGTTACAGCCACAAAAGTTTCCGGGTTTATTTAACCAGTGCTTTCACAAAGACAACCATTGTCTTGAACTGAGGATATCGTGAACCTCGAAAATTACCTTCCAATACTGCTCTTCATCGGTGTTGGTATTGCCGTCGGTGTCGCGCCGCAGGTACTGGGTCGTTTGCTGGGACCACATCACCCTGATGCAGAAAAAACGTCTGCTTACGAATGTGGTTTCGAAGCTTTCGAAGATGCGCGCATGAAATTCGACGTGCGTTATTACCTTGTTGCGATTCTTTTCATTCTCTTCGACCTTGAAGTGGCTTTCCTTGTGCCTTGGGCGGTTGCCATGGGTGACATCGGTCTGCTGGGTTTCTGGGCGATGATGATTTTTCTCGGTGTGCTGGTGGTTGGCCTGATTTTCGAATGGAAAAAAGGCGCTCTGGATTGGGAATAAGCGATGGCAATTGACGGAATCATGAACGAAGGCTTTGTTACGACCACGGCCGACAAACTGATCAACTGGACGCGCACCGGCTCATTGTGGCCAATGACCTTCGGTCTGGCGTGCTGTGCGGTCGAAATGATGCATGCGGGCGCGTCCCGCTATGACCTCGACCGTTTTGGCGTCGTATTTCGCCCATCACCAAGACAATCGGATGTGATGATCGTCGCCGGTACGCTCTGCAACAAAATGGCGCCTGCGTTGCGCAAGGTCTACGACCAAATGGCCGAGCCACGCTGGGTGATCTCCATGGGTTCCTGCGCGAATGGCGGTGGTTATTATCACTACTCCTATTCGGTTGTCCGAGGTTGCGATCGCATCGTGCCCGTCGATATTTATGTACCAGGTTGCCCGCCTACTGCAGAGGCACTGCTCTACGGAATCATGCAGTTGCAAAATAAAATTCGGCGTACCAATACCATCGCACGCTGATACCACCTGCCAGGATCATGACAACCAAACTCGCCACGCTGGAATCTGCGCTCAAGGAAGTACTGGGTGACCGTATTCGAACGCTTTCAGTTGCGCTCGGTGAAGTCACGGTGGTCATTGCTTCGACTGATTATTTATCGGTTATGCAAAGTCTGCGGGACCATCCCGCGCTGCGTTTCGAGCAATTGCTCGACCTGTGTGGTGTGGATTACGAATCCTACGGTGATGGTGCCTGGGATGGTGCGCGCTTTGCAGCCGTGTCCCATTTGATATCCATTACGCACAATTGGCGTGTCCGCGTGCGTACATTTGCCTCCGATGATGATTTGCCTGTGATTCCCTCGGTTAGTGAGCTATGGAACTCGGCCAACTGGTATGAGCGCGAAGCTTTTGATTTGTACGGCATTTTGTTCGAAGGCCACAACGACCTGCGACGCATTCTCACAGACTATGGTTTTATCGGGCACCCGTTCCGCAAGGACTTTCCTGTCAGCGGCTACGTCGAAATGCGTTACGACCCTGAGCAAAAGCGGGTGATCTATCAGCCAGTGACCATTGAGCCACGTGAAAACGTGCCACGTGTGATTCGTGAACAGAATTACGGAATCAAATAAATGGCTGAGATAAAAAACTATACCCTTAACTTCGGCCCCCAGCATCCTGCCGCGCATGGGGTGCTGCGGTTGGTGCTGGAACTCGATGGCGAGGTCATTCAGCGCGCTGATCCGCACATCGGCTTGCTGCACCGGGCGACTGAAAAGCTGGCCGAGACGCGTACTTATCTGCAGTCCGTGCCCTATATGGATCGGCTCGACTATGTGTCGATGATGTGCAATGAGCATGCATATGTGATGGCCATAGAAAAGCTGCTTGGTGTGGAAGTGCCGCTGCGCGCGCAATACATCCGCGTGATGTTTGATGAAATCACGCGGATTTTGAACCACTTGCTGTGGCTCGGCGCGCATGCGCTGGATGTGGGCGCGATGGGCGTGTTTCTGTACGCCTTCCGCGAGCGTGAAGATTTGATGGACTGTTATGAAGCTGTGTCCGGCGCGCGTTTGCACGCTGCATATTATCGTCCCGGTGGTGTCTACCGTGACCTGCCGGAGAACATGCCTCAGTACACCGCCTCGCTGATTCGTAATGACAAGGCGATGTCCCGACTGAATGAAAATCGTCGGGGTTCCTTGCTGGATTTCATCGAAGATTTCACCAACCGTTTTCCGAACTATGTTGATGAATACGAAACCCTGCTGACAGACAACCGTATCTGGAAGCAGCGTCTGGTGGGTATCGGTGTCGTCTCGCCTGAACGGGCGCTGGCGATGGGCTTTACGGGCGCCATGCTGCGCGGCTCGGGTATCGCCTGGGATTTGCGCAAGAAGCAGCCCTACGAAGTTTATGACCTGATGGATTTTGATATTCCGATTGGTGTGAATGGCGATTGCTATGACCGTTATCTAGTGCGCATTGAAGAAATGCGGCAGTCCAATCGCATCATCAAGCAGTGCATCGAGTGGCTGCGCAATCATCCCGGCCCGGTCATGACCGACAACCACAAGGTCGCACCCCCGTCACGTGTCGACATGAAGTCGAACATGGAAGAGCTGATTCACCATTTCAAGTTGTTCACTGAAGGTTTTCACGTACCTGCGGGCGAGGCTTATGCCGCCATCGAGCATCCGAAAGGCGAGTTCGGTATTTATCTCGTTTCCGATGGCGCGAACAAACCGTACCGGCTGAAGATACGTGCGCCTGGATATGCGCACCTGCAAGGGCTTAATGAAATGGCGAAGGGGCACATGATTGCTGACGCCGTAACGATTATTGGTACCCAGGACATCGTGTTTGGCGAGATTGACCGCTGAAACACGCATTCATCCACAAGGCAAAACAATGCTGTTAACAGAGCAAGCGTACAAAAAAATAGATCGCGAACTGGCAAAGTTCCCGGCAGATCAGCGTCAGTCGGCGGTGATGGCGGCGCTTGCCGTCGCGCAGGATGAAAAAGGCTGGCTGGCACCTGAGGTCATGCAGGACATCGCCGATTACATCGGCATGCCTGCGATAGCGGTGCAAGAAGTCGCCACGTTCTACAACATGTACAACCTCAAGCCTTTGGGCAAACAGAAAATCACGATTTGCACCAACCTGCCTTGCGCACTGTCGGGCGGCGAAAAAGCCGCGCATCACCTGAAGGAGAAGTTAGGCATCGATTATCGTCAGACGACGGCGGATGGGCACTTCACGCTCATGGAAGGCGAGTGCATGGGTGCTTGCGGCGACGCGCCCGTGCTACTCGTCAACAATAAACGCATGTGCAGCCACATGTCTAACGAAAAAATCGATGTCTTACTGGAGGAGCTGAAAAAATGAGCAGCCTTCACGATCGTCACATCAAGCCACTGATACTCGCTGGCCTTGACGGCAGTAATTGGCAGCTGGCCGATTACATCAAGCGTGGCGGCTATTCTGCGCTGCGCCGCATCCTGACTGAAAACATCACGCCCGAGCAAGTCATTGCCGAGTTGAAGGCGTCCTCGCTGCGTGGTCGCGGTGGTGCAGGTTTTCCGACGGGCCTGAAGTGGAGCTTCATGCCACGCCAGTTCCCCGGACAGAAGTATTTGGTCTGTAATTCCGATGAGGGCGAGCCAGGTACTTTCAAGGATCGCGACATCCTTCGCTACAACCCGCATTCGGTTATCGAGGGCATGGCCATCGGCGCATACGCCATGGGTATTTCGGTCGGCTACAACTACATTCATGGCGAAATCTGGGACGTCTACGACCGCTTCGAAGAAGCGCTGGACGAGGCGCGTGCAGCGGGCTATTTGGGCGAGCGCCTGCTCGGTACTGACTTCTCGTTCCAGTTGCATGCTTTTCATGGCTACGGTGCCTACATCTGTGGTGAAGAGACTGCATTGTTGGAATCGATTGAAGGCAAAAAAGGCCAGCCCCGGTTCAAGCCGCCTTT
>JAJTGC010000005.1 GCA_021298975.1 Oxalobacteraceae bacterium | reverse complement strand
CCAGCGTTTTACCGCGATCGATATCGACCGAGATCTCCTGACCATCCTTGAGTCCCTCGAAGAACACATCGGTCGGCAACACGCTCACATCGCCATGCTGACGTCGATGCTGCGCATACTCGGTAAAGACTTTCGGATACATCAGGTAGGACGCCAGTTCCTGCTCACTGATCTTGCGATCCACCGCCTTCTCCGCGCTGGTGCGCGCCTGCTGCAAATCTACCGGTGGCAGGCTCGCGCCGGGTCGACCTTCCAGCGGCTTGGATCCCTTGAGCACTTTATTTTGCAAAGCGGTCGGAAAACCATCGGGCGGAAAACCCAACTCACCACGAAACAGTGAAATCACGGACTCGGGGAAAGCAATTTCTCGATCCGGATCGCTGACTTCAGCGGGGGCGAGATCATTGGCGACCATGAACAAGGCCATGTCACCGACCACTTTCGAGGTCGGCGTCACTTTGACGATATCGCCAAAGAGTTGATTGACATCGGCGTAGGCTTGCGCGACTTCAGTCCAGCGATGATCGATACCCATCGCCCTCGCCTGCTCGCGCAGGTTGGTGTACTGACCACCGGGCATTTCATGACGATACACATCCGAAGTGCCCGACCGCATATCGGCTTCAAAGGGTGCGTAGTACCGGCGCACGCCCTCCCAGTACTGCGAAATGGAAAACAAGGCATCTTTCGACAAGCCCGCATCACGCTCGGTATGAGCCAGCGCAGCAGCGATCGAACTCAGATTGGGTTGCGAGGTGAGGCCACTCATGGCATCCATCGCGCCATCGACAGCGTCGCAGCCTGCATCGATGGCCGCCAGCACGCTGGCCGCGCCAATGCCACTGGTGTCATGGGTATGGAAATGGATCGGCAGACCGACTTCTTCTTTCAGCGCCTTGACGAGCGCACGCGCTGCAGCGGGTTTGCAAACACCGGCCATGTCTTTGATGCCGATAATGTTCACACCGGCGCGCTCGAGTTCCTTTGCCATGCTGATGTAGTACGACAGACTGTATTTCGCCCGCGCAGGATCAAAGGGATCGCCGGTGTAGCAGATCGCGCCCTCGCAGAGCGCACCGGTCTCGCGTACCGCATCGATGGCCACACGCATGTTCTCGACCCAATTCAGTGAATCAAATACCCGGAACAGATCGATGCCACCCGCTGCTGCCTGCCCGACGAAATGACGGACGACATTGTCCGCATAGTTGGTGTAGCCAACCGCGTTGGACGCTCGCAGCAGCATCTGGAACAGAATATTGGGTACACCTTCGCGCAGCTCGGCCAGACGATCCCACGGATCTTCTTTCAAGAAACGCATGGCGACATCAAAGGTCGCACCACCCCAGCACTCCATCGAAAAAAGGTTCGGCAGCATGCGTGCGTAATACGGTGCGATCGCGCGCATGTCCGAGGTGCGCATGCGCGTCGCAAACAGCGACTGATGCGCGTCACGCAGGGTGGTGTCGGTCAGAAGCACCGGCTTTTGCTCACGCATCCATTGCGCGAATTTCTCTGCGCCGAGTTCACGCAAGCGGTCGCGGGAGCCTGGCGGTATCGGCGCAGCCCGGCTCGCCTTGGGCAACAGCGGTACAGGAAGAAAACCCTCTGTTTTTTTACGACCCTTCATTTCGGGATTGCCATTGACCACGACATCGCCAATAAACCGCAGCAGACTGGTCGCGCGATCAGCCCGCTTGGCGAACTGAAACAGCTCAGGGGTCGTATCGATGAAACGTGTGGTGCATTCACCCGAGACGAACTGTGGATGATTGATGACGTTTTCCAGAAATTGCAGATTGGTCGACACACCCCGGATACGGAATTCTCGCAGTGCGCGATCCATACGCGCCGTGGCCTCAACGGTCGTGGGCGCCCAGGCCGTGACCTTGACCAGCAAGGAGTCGTAATACGGCGTAATGACGGCACCTGAATAAGCGGTACCCCCATCGAGACGAATACCGAAACCGGACGCGCTGCGGTAGGCGGTCAGACGCCCATAGTCGGGGGTGAAATTATTTTCCGGGTCTTCTGTGGTGACACGACACTGCAATGCATGACCGTTGAGACGAACCTCGGACTGGCTCGGAATATGCGGGCCTTGGGCATCGGTATCACCGATTTTCAAACCTTCGGAAATACGTATTTGCGCCTTGACGATATCCACCCCGGTGACCTGCTCGGTGACGGTGTGCTCGACTTGAATGCGTGGATTGACTTCAATGAAATAGAACAAACCCGTGTCGGCATCCATCAGGAACTCGACCGTGCCCGCATGCGTGTAATTGACTGCGCGTCCCAGCCTCAGCGCTGCCTCGCACAAGGAGGCTCGATCGGCAGCACTCAGATAAGGGGCGGGCGCCCGCTCCACCACTTTCTGATTGCGACGCTGCACCGAGCAGTCACGCTCGAACAAATGCATCAGATTGCCATGCGTGTCGCCCAATAACTGCACTTCGACATGACGCGCGCGACGGACCAGCTTCTCGAGATACATCTCGTCATTGCCAAAGGCAGCCGCCGCTTCGCGCCGCGCAACTTCAAGCAGCCCGGGCAGCTCATCTTCGGATTCGATCACCCGCATACCCCGACCACCGCCACCCCAGCTGGCCTTGAGCATGAGCGGATAACCGACCTCATTGGCCAGTTGTCGGACTTCGTTCATATCCTGCGGCAAGGCCGGTGTAGCGGGCACGACGGGTACACCGGCCGCGATAGCGGCATTGCGTGCAGCGACCTTGTTGCCCAGAGTGCGCATGACATCGGACTGGGGGCCGATGAAGATAATCCCGTTATCGGTGCAGGCCTGGGCAAAATCAGGATTTTCGGACAGAAAACCATAACCGGGATGAATCGCATCCACCTGCGCTTCCTGGGCGATGCGAATGATGTCGTCGATATCCAGATAAGCGGCAATAGGCTTCTTGCCTTCGCCCACCAGATAACTCTCATCGGCCTTGAACCGGTGCAGCGCAAAACGATCTTCTGCCGCATACACTGCCACCGTGCGTATGCCCAACTCGGTGGCAGCGCGCATGACGCGAATGGCAATCTCGGAGCGATTCGCAACGAGAATTTTCTGGATTTTTTTCATCGTGGGGTAACGGGATATCAGAGCTTATAGGGAAGAAGATCGGCGCCAAACCAGTGCAGGGCATGGGAAGCAGCGCATTGAGTGACAACATTTATTTTACGTTAGCCGCTGAACCAAACCGGCGATAACCTGGTACCCGCAGCGCAATTACCCAAAGATGTTCTCCGGTCGGTTAGCATGGGATCAGAATCAGCCATTCAAGACAAACAGCGGCCACCACTTTCAAGCGCCTCGCGGGATTGTGGTTATTATGATAATAAATCTCGAATACTGGATAGCAATTTGCGCCGCCGCCCATGGTCTGGTGACGCACTATTATCGAGGAAACGCGACGTCATTCGGCGCTTGCCCAACCCAACATCCCATTTCAGGAGTTACCGATGACCGATGTTTCCTGCTACGCCGCGTACGCCGCCGATGCACCACTAAAACCACACCAGATCACTCGCAGAGCGACGGGGGCGAAGGACGTCCACATCGATATCGATTTTTGTGGTGTTTGTCACACCGATATCCATTACGCACGAAACGACTGGGGACGCAGCAATTACCCCATCGTCCCCGGACATGAAATTGTCGGTACCGTCAGGGCCATCGGTTCTGAGGTACATGATTTGCGACCGGGTCAACGCGTGGCCGTGGGTTGTTTTGTCGGTTCCTGCCAGCACTGCGCTTCCTGTGATGCGGATATGGAGCAGTACTGTCTCAATGGTTTTACTGCCACTTACAACACGCCGAGCAAGGATCCCGGCGGCTTCACCTACGGCGGTTATTCCAAAAGTATCGTGGTGGACCGTCACTTTGTGCTGACTGTGCCTGACTCGCTGGATCCTGCGGGCGCTGCGCCCCTGCTCTGCGCCGGCATCACCACCTACTCGCCGCTCAAACATTGGAACGTGAAACCCGGCATGACGGTCGGTGTGATCGGCCTTGGCGGGCTCGGTCATATGGGAATCAAATTTTCCCACGCGATGGGAGCACGTACCATCATGATCACGAACTCGGCTCACAAGGCAGAAGATGCCAAGCGTCTGGGTGCAGATGAGGTATTACTGTTTACTGACAAAGCGGCGGCCGCTCGCTATGCCGGGCAGTTCGATTTCCTGCTCAACACCATACCCGTTCCGCATGATGTGACGGGCTACATGGAACTGCTGAAAGTCGATGGTACGATGTGTGTGGTCGGTTCGATTGGCCCGACATCAGAGCTCAACTCCCGACCACTGATATTCGGACGACGCAGCATTGCCGGCTCGCTGGTGGGCGGTATCAAAGAAACGCAGGAAATGCTGGACTTTTGTGGCGACCATCAGATCGTCTCCGATATCGAGATCATTCCGATGCAGGAGGTAAATCAGGCCTATGAGCGCATGCAGACCAGTGATGTCAAATACCGATTCGTGATTGATATTCGCCAGTCGCTCAGTTGACACGTTCCGACCAGTGACACGCCAACCATCCATGATTGAATTCATCAACACCGTCTTGAACCCATGAAAAAAATAGCCGTTGGACTTTTGGCCACGCTGGCTGCCCTGGTGGTCATATTCAGCCTGTACACCTGGATCACGCTCAGCTGGTCTTATTCGACGGGCGAACGCGCAGGTCTGTTGCAGAAATTCTCAAAACGCGGATGGCTTTGCAAAACATGGGAAGGCGAACACCTGCTGACAACGCTTCCGGGCGTGGTTCCGGAAAAATTCCTGTTTACGGTGCGCGATGACCAGTTGGCCAGTCAACTGGCAGCACATGCAGGCCAGCGGCTGGTGCTCAAGTACTCGCAGCACAAGGGAGTTCCCTCCTCCTGCTTCGGGGATACCGAATATTTTGTGGAAGGCTTCGACGTACTCAAAAATGAATAACCCGGAAGATTGGTCGACTTAAAAGCTGTGCACGAACCTCATATCCGGATACAGTAGGGATTATTATCGGCAGTGACCCGCACCCAGCCCTCCGCGGGAAAATGCGTCACGGGAGTAGCGCCATGGATCAAAAACGCAGAGATTTTTTGGATTTGACAACAACGCTATCGATCGCCATGGCCGGCGGCGTACTACTGCCATGGGCGGCACTGGCAAAGGAATGGGAAGGCGATCTGCTCAAGACCCGCACCTTTCAGGAGGCAGCACAGGCTCTGGGCGGTGACCTGGTCGTGGAAAGCACCGCGATTACCGTGTCCGGTCCAGAGTTGGTCGACAGTGGCTATATCGTCCCAGTGTCCGTCGAAAGCCGGCTTGAGGGCACCGACCTGATCGTACTGGTTGTTCAGAAAAATCCAACACCCGTGGTTGGCGTTTTCAAATTCCCGGAGGGCACGCAGCCTTCACTCAATACCCGAATCAAAATGGGCGAAACGTCATCCGTGTATGCGGTGGTCAGGGCCAAAAACAACTACTACGTCGCGAGCACCGTGATCAAGGTGCGGTCCGGTGGCGGCGGTTGCGGTTGATATCAGGAGCCCATCATGAGTGAACCCATGCGCATCAGAGCGGTACTGGTCAAGGATCTCATCGAGGTCAAGTTGATGATCCGTCATCCGATGGAATCAGGACTGCGCAAAGATGAAAACGGCAAGAAAATCCCGGCGCATTTCATCGAGACGCTGGAAGTCAAATGCAACGAGAAACTCGTCTTCGATGCTTATCTCGGCATGGCCGTGTCCGAAAATCCGTTCATCCAATTCAGCTTCAAGGGTGGCGCGAAAGGCGACATGCTGGAAGTCACGTGGAAAGATAATCGCGGTGACACACGCACCGACAAGTCGGCCGTGAGCTGAAAACGTCCGCCTCTGCCCCGACAGACTACCGATCGCCATCTGCGAGCGCCGAAACGCCTGTCGAAGCCTACTGGCAGCACCTCATCCAAGCTTCATCGTGAGATAAATCGCAAAGCTCAGCAGCGCGATGACGACCGCGCTGGTTACATACAAACGAACAATGAATTCGCGCTGTGTTGCCCTGGCTTTTTGCAGACGCTCATCAATCGACTCGGGATCGTTCTTCGGCGGCCCTGCGGAGGATTGCACGGCCTTTAATGCGTCCAACCCCGCCTTGACTTCAGCAGGGGTCTGATCTACTCCGTGAGAATCTTCCATGGCAGTCTCTCGCGTTATTTTTTCAACAAGTTATTGAGCCGTCGTGTCACGGAGCATCTTACACATCATCGCCCTCGGTTGACAGACACTCTCGGTACGACATGGCCAATCGAGCACAGGCCCCATGAGATAATCGGGGTGATTCGCGTACCGACTTCATCGTGGCTGAAGGAGAAGAAGCAAAATGAACAGGATGAGTATTGCATTCGGGACGATGGCGGGGCTCTGCCTGGCCGGTTTTTTCAACGGCATTCATGCGCAGGAATCCAGAATCGCCACGCAGTCGGTACGTTGCGCAGCCATCTTCTCGGTGCTTGCCGAAACCGCTGCCGAGGAGCCAAACAATCAGCGCAGGTACCAGACGGCAGAAACTATTTTTTCCGGGCTGTTCGTCAAAGAGTACAGCGACAAAAAGGATAGCGTCACACTGGATGAAGCCCACCGCCGGCGCGATCTGGTGCTTGCCGAGTTGCGAGATACCCATGCAAGCCGACGCGCTTACCTCATCGAAGAAACTGTGTTGTGTGGCGCCTGGGGAGAAGGTTTTCTTGTTCAGGGAGAGCAATATGCCTACGTCCCGGTGATTCCCAAAGTCATACCGCAAAATATCAGAAAAGATTACGAAGCCAAAGGCGGTGCCGCCTTCCAGCGCTGGCCGCTGAAGTAAGCACCGATCAAATAACACCGGAAATTTTTATGGCTAAAAATTTACGCCAAATCCTTGATTTGTTGACGGTCTGCGTCGCACAACGACGCTGGGTCGTGAGTAAACATGGATTTTTCCAGCGACTCTCCGCGCTACCATCGACGGCGTTTTTATTTTTTCGCTTACCCCAATGTCATTAACGCTGAAAATTTGCTATCTGCTCGCCGGCGGTTTCATGACGGCACTGAGCCTTGCGTGGGCCGGTCCTATCGACACACCCGCCACACGGGCAGCGTCCGATCTTCCCGTGGAGACGCCAGAATCAACTATGTCTCAGTCGCCTGTTGCGACCGACACCATGACTGTCCTGCCGGCAGAGACGCTGAACGAGTCGCCATCTCGCAGCATGAGCATCGTATCCGCAGCCAGCAAGTATGTGGGGACGCCTTATCGATGGGGTGGTACCTCACCCCTGACCGGCTTTGATTGCAGCGGTTTTGTGCAATTCATTTTTCGGCATGCACTCAATATCAGGCTACCCCGTATGCCCATCGACATGTCACGCCTGGGATTGCGCGTCAGCCGTGACGAACTCGCCCCCGGCGATCTGGTATTTTTCAATACACGTGGTGGCAGGTTCACGCACGTCGGTATTTACATCAACGATGCGCAATTCATTCATTCACCCATGCCGGGTACGCGTGTCACCGTGAGCCGCATGGACAGTGCCTATTATCGCCATCGATTCACTTATGCGGTGCGTATACCGGTAGAGTGATACCTTCGGAATGTTTTCTCCTACTTGCCTATCGATCTCATGAACACACCTGCACACCACCGAACCCATTCTTTCAAAAACACGCTGCTTACTGCTCTGATGATGCTAAGTGCAGGCTTGATGCCCGCCGTACAAGCAGAGACTCTGACGGAAGACAGTTTGCCAAAATTCGTGAACTGCTCGAGCACAGCGATCGATCCGGCAGCAACTGACATCCGTCTGGCGGCAACGGGAGATCTCGTCTTCTCGGAAAATTCCCAAATCAATCGCAACGCCTTCACAGAATTCATGCCTTTGCTGAGCAAAGCTGATCTGGTCTTGGGTAACTTGGAAGGGCCGATTACGGATGCCAACACGCCACGCAAGCCCTATGTACCAGGTCGTTCCTACGCTTTTCACTATCCGGTCGACACCGCTCAACTTCTGAAAAAAGCGAATTTTCATATTTTGTCGATTGCAAATAATCATGCACAGGACTATGGCCCAACGGGTTTCGCCGATACGCAACGGCATTTGACGGCCGCAGGTATCGAGCACACGGGCCTCAAGGGGAGTTACGTCATTCGATCAGTCAAAGGTATCAAGGTCGGCGTGATCGCGCTGGCGCATTACCCGATGTATAACAATGTGCTGGACATCGAGGGTAGCGCCAAGCTGGTCGCTGAAGTTCGCGCCAAGAGCGATCTGGTAATCCTTTTTTATCAACTCGGCGGCGAAGGCGATGCCTATGCCATGATCACCAATGAGGATGAAGTTTTTCTCGGCGAGCAGCGCGGCAACGCGAGAAAATTTGCTGCTGCAATGATCAAGGCCGGCGCAGGCGCACTGATCGCTCATGGCCCGCATCTGGTACGTGCAGCAGAATGCATCAATGGCGTTCCGGTCCTGCACTCCATTGGTAATTTTGTGGGCGCGGGTGGCTTGAGTGCGCAGAATCTGGCGAATGTCTCGACTTTCCCCGAGATGATGTTTGATGCCAGCGGAAAATTCAAATCCGTACGCATCGTACCGGTGACCTTCACACCGGAGCGCCTGCCAAAGATCGACCCGACTGGTCGCTCGATTCATCTGGTGAACTGGCTTAATACCCAGGCAATGAAGACCCTACCAGATTTTCATGCGCTCAATTTCAACGGCTACAAAGATCAGGTGGATGTGTTTGAAAAGTGGTTCAGATCGACGCGTTTCGGTGCACAAGCGCCGCGGGATTGATGGCCTGGATGAATCGCTTAATTCGCCCCTGCCATGTGCGATCCGACCTTGAGCCGGGCGCCTTCGATTTCGGCGGAAAATACCGCCTGCAGCGTGGGACTGGTCTTGCCCATGGCCAGCACGAGACGCTCTGCCCAATCGAAGTATTCGAGCTTGTGCTGATCGGACCAAGCCTTGGGTGACATGGGGCTGGCGAGCATCCGAATGCTTTCGATCACCTCGGCGAGCTTGATCAGCCTGGCCTTGCGAGATAAATGCGGTGCGGACCGCATGCGCAAGGCCTTGCGTGTCACTGGCGAAAACCGGGGATGGTCCGTGACCTCAGCGACAATGAAAGCGATCTCGCTGCCAAAGACGCTGGCCAGCTCCGCCTCATGGGTCTCCGTGGTGTGAAGAATGTCATGCAATACGGCGCTGGCGAGCAGCAAGGTATCCGTTTCGCCCGCCTCTTCCGACAGAACACGAACGAGATCTTCGGCGTTGGCGACACAGGCCGCACCGACTTCCGCCTGAGGCTTGGTGAGCGCTGACTTCCCGGCTCGGAAAGCTTTTGCTTTGTCGATGAGCGCAGATTGAATTGTCATTATTCTCTTTTCGATAACATCATTGATCTGCCACTTCAACGCACATCAGCGCCAGCCTTTCAGGCCAGCGCTGCGGGTCTCTGCGAACTGCGATCGTACGCCTACTTGTCGACAGCAGGCGAGCTTTCCCGAGGGCTCCCCCAAAACGCATGCTAACCTGCCGACCCATGTCCAGTTCCACCCTCCCTGTCAGCCCTGATCTGATCGACTCGCGCTACGCGTTCTGGCGTCTGCTCACCACCCTGGTTCTGGTGACCCTTGGCAGCGCGGCCATGTATGTCGTGGTCGTGATTCTGCCCGTCGCACAGGCGGAGTTCGGCAGTGATCGCGCCGGTGCATCACTGCCCTATACCGCGCTGATGATCGCCTTCGGCATCGGCAGTCTGGTCATGGGGCGACTGGCGGACCGCTTCGGCGTTTACCGCGTGCTGATCATTGGCGGTCTGGGCAATCTGGCGGGTTTTCTCTGGGCCAGTCAGTCGCCTGGGTTGGTGAGTCTGACGCTCGCCCACGCGCTGCTCGGCCTTGTGGGTTGCTCGGCCATGTTCGTTCCGCTGCTGGCGGATACGGCGCTGTGGTGGAAAAAACGACGTGGCATCGCCGTCGCGATTTGCGCCAGTGGCAACTACGTCGCAGGAACCGTATGGCCTGTTGTCATGCAGTGGGGCATAGACCATGTTGGCTGGCGCACCAGCTATCTCGCGCTGGGCGGCTTTTGTGGCGTGGGCATCATGCTGCTCGCACTGCGCATGAAAGTTCGTCCACCCATGGCAGAGGCAGCGCCGGAAAATCCGATCTCTGCCTTTACCTCAGACCGACCGTTTGGTCTGAGCCTGACACAGGCGCAGGTCTTGCTCTGCATTGCAGGCATGGCCTGCTGCGTGGCCATGTCCATGCCGCAGGTACATATCGTTGCCTATTGCAGTGATCTGGGTTTCGGTGCGGCACGCGGTGCGCAAATGCTCTCGCTCATGCTGGGCTTCGGTATCGCCAGTCGGCTGGTCTCCGGACTGATCTGCGATCGTATCGGGGGCATACGCACACTGCTGCTCGGCTCAACCTTGCAAGGTATTGCGCTGCTCTTGTTCATACCCTTCGATGGCCTGATGTCACTGTATGTGATCTCCATCATGTTCGGCCTGTTTCAAGGGGGGATCGTGCCATCCTACGCGATCATCGTGCGCGAATATTTTCCGCCGGCGGAGGCTGGCGCACGCGTCGGCTCCGTCATCACCGCAACGCTGTTTGGCATGGCACTGGGCGGATGGATGTCGGGCAAAGTGTTCGACTTGACCGGCTCATATCAAGCAGCATTCATCAATGGCGTAGCCTGGAATCTGCTCAATCTTTCGATCGCGGGCTGGCTTTACTGGCGCATCAGCGGATGGCGTCGCGCTCGCCCCGTCTGAATCACAAACGAAATACAACGGCGGTCACATCATCACGGCGCAGATTGCTGCCCTGCCATGCATCGAAGTCGGCTTTCATTGCCCTTGAAATTTCGCTCACAGAGGCATTTGCATGGTTCATGAGTACCGATTGCAGACGGCGATAACCGTAACTGACCCGCCGATCATCGGGTCCGCCAATCTGATCGGTGAACCCATCAGTGACGATTACGAAAGTGTCATCCTCGTCGTAAGCAATGACTTGAACTTCGGGTCGATCATCTTCAGTCAAGCGTTGCGAATAACCCAGACTGATGCGAGCCGCCGGATGCCGCAGCACATCACCGGATTTTTTCAGCTGCCACAATTCCAGCTTTGCGCCTGCAAACGCCAGCCGTCGCTGTTCGGTATCGATACGCAGAATCGCGGCATCACAACCATCATCACTTTCGCTGTCTGGACGATCCTGATTCAGTCCAGTCCGAACATAGTGATCGAGTAATTGCAAGGCAGCGACCGGATCATGATCCGTATCGGTCGCATAAATACGCTCGAGCGAATTGCTCACCAAGAGCGACAGCATCGCACCTGGCACGCCATGGCCCGTGCAATCAGCCACGGCCAGTACGAAAGGACCTTCATGCCTTGATGAAGAGACCCACCACAAATCACCCCCGATGGTGTCTCGCGGCTCCCAAATGACATCGAAAGAAGCAAACCTGCCCTCAAGTCGCAAGGCACGCGGCAATTGTCCTCTCTGAAGACGGCTCGCATAATTTACCGAGCCCACCAGCATCTGGTGCGCCTCATCCAGCGCCTTGTGCTGGGAAGCGAGCTCGGCGGTGCGCTCGGCAACCGTCACTTCGAGCATGCGATTCTGTCCCTCGACCAATTCCTGTTGCGCCTTCAAATTGACTGCAAGCTGCTCCTGTAACCAGCGCGTGCGACTGACCACAGCCAGCGCCATGATCAGCGCCTCACAGCACAAGCCGATCGCCTGCGCTGTATTGGAATTCTGCATCAGCAGTCCGAAACCCGACGGCTCGAGCAATGAAAAAGGTGAAGGCACACCGGCCAGTCCCAGAATGAAAATCGAACGAAATGTCAGATAAGGCACGATTGCATATATAAAAAATTTTGCAATCTTGAGACCCTCGCGATAACGAATGAATGCAACGGTGTAAAAAGAAATCAGCAGCAGCAAGGTAATCGCGCCCAGCGGCAGCCAGAGAATTTTTACAGATAACTCATGGGGCACAAACGACGTAAAAATATAATGCCCGACGTAGAGGGCGACATACAGGTAAACCGCTTTGTGAAGTACCGGGAAATGTTCGCGGACATTGAGGAATGATGACGCAAAAAATGCGTAACAGATCGCTTGCAAATAGCCGAAGCTGACAAACAAAGGCCAGTACGCACTCTGGTGTCCATACGTCAGGCCCTCGACATCAAACACAAACTCGGACAACCTTGGCCCCTCTGGCATGCCATTACTCAAGATCTGACAAAAAGCCACCACAATCCAGATACTGTAGGCCAGGCTTGCGCCATCCTTGTTGTTGGCTGCAGAAAATGATCCGAATACAGCGAGTGCAAACAGGATACCCAGCAATGCACCCTCAAGATAAAGACCAAAACGTCGCGCTTCGGAAAATTTTAGTTCATCATAAAAAGTCAGGCTGAAGCTTCTTGGTGGGAGATTGCTATTGGCCTGCAATTGCGTCAGGATCAGTATTTCTTCACCTGCATGCAGCGAAAGGCGCGTGAATTGGCTCTCAACCTTTCTCGATCCTGCCGCAAATGGATTGACTTCGATCAGCCGGTTATGACCGGCATAAAAAACACCTGAAGTTTTCAATGACTCGACGCGGCCATCGGCTCGCAGTACGTAACTGTGAATGGATTCCCAGCCCGAAGGATCAATGCGCAGAACGAGCGTTTCTGACAGACGGCTTGTGATTTTCTGTGCGACCCAATAGCGCCGGCCCGATTTGATCTGCTGCATATCCGCAGGTAGCCTGAACGAAGCTGATGACGCGACGATCTGGGATAGGTCTAGCAAGCCACTCGCATCCTCCAGCACACGGAGATTCACCTTCTCGCTGAAGATGACGGGTGTGTCATCACTGACCACATATGCTTCAAGGTCGCTGAAGGCCAGTGCATTCGGCTGGTAGCCAAGGGCAAGCACACAAAGCCAAAAGAAAGTTATTTTTTTCATTATGCGTCTCCTCCAGCCGATGGCACGACTTGCCAATTTTGTTGGTTCGCTTGGTCGCCACTGCGAAATTACGGCAGTTCAGGGCGTCAAGCAAGGGGAGAGCTTCGGAAAAATGCGCGTCATTAAATACGGCGCGTACTCTGCGCATGCGACATTACAAAAACAATAAAACTGGGCGGAGCGAGATGCAGATCTGGCAATACAGGCTTGCCAGCAGGAGATACCTCAGTCTTCGCTGATTTTTTCAGCTTCCTCGCTGGTCAGAAGAAAGACTTCCAGATCGCGGTTGAATTCATCCGCCTCATCGACAAACAAGGCATGTCCCGCTTCGCTGTAGATTTTCGTCTGCCCCATTGGATGCTTGTTCAAAAACAGCTGCGATTGCTCGATGTAGCGCGGCGTGATCGCATACCAAACCGGTCGATTCGTGGCGTAGACAGCATCGCGATAGTATTGGCGATCATAGGGCTTGGTCAGGACATCGAAAGCATCGGATGGGTTTTTTGCCAGCCGCAGCCCGGATTTCTCCACCACTTCAATAAAGTCCGCATCCGGTGTGCTTTTGAATATCGCGCGCGCAAACTCCTTGATGTACTTCGTAAATTGCGCTTCCGGCATTTTTGCACGGGCGTTGCGGCGAGCCTTGGGCGGATCCCCCTCACCAATCGAGTTATCAATCAGCACCAGAGCCATCAGGCCACCTTGCCCGTAGCGCGTGAGGTAATCCAGTGATTCCATCACGCCCAGCGACCAGCCCAGCAAAACAAATCGCTTGGATTTGAGGTGGGCGATGAATTCCCTGATATCGCGTGCGCGCAGCTCTGCCAAACGTGGACCGCGGTAAATATCGGATGTGCCCTGCGATCTGGGGTTGAGCGAATGCACCCGGTAGTTTTTCGAAAAATATTCCAGTTGTGGCTGAAAGATCTGGGCAGGCATCAGCCACCCCGGAATGAAAACAAGATCAATATCACCCGACCCACCGGTGACATAGGTAAGACGTACCCGATCGGATGTCACAAAGGACTTCTCGGTGAGCTTGTCGGACAGGGGCGCTGCGGATCCGGATTGCTGGCACATGAACAAGAGGAAGAAAGAAAGTCCGGCGAGACGACGTAGGGACCATAATTTCATACGAAAGATACCTGGCTGATTGATGCGCAATTAATCACCTCAGATCACGACGGTCTGGTTCACGGGCAGGCTTTGCGACCCGAACCACTGGATCATACATGGCCGCTGGCCCACAGGACTTTCGTATGCGCTACGGACCCTTGCCGCTGGAGAGCTCCAGCCACCCCACGAAGCGCTTTGCCATTTCACGATAGCCCGCAGGGGTGAGGTGTATCAGGTCATTGGCCATCCACGGTGGGGAGCGCTTCATCAAGGCATACGCGCCGCCCATCTCACGCATGACGATCGACATGTCCCAGACCATGCATTGATACTCGTCTCCCAATTCACGCTGAATCGCGGCAGCCTGTGCGTGTCGCTGCGGGAAAGTCAGCAGATCGTAATGCGTGGTTACCTGCGTTTTGTTGACGGTTTTGCGTTTGCCAATCTTGACCTTGACGATTTTTTTGACGTAAAACCGGGTCACCCTATCCCCCGGCGTTACCAGAATGCAGGCGGCCTGTGGCAATGCCGCCCGCATGGCAATCAGCGTCTGACGATAATCCTGGCGATAACGCTCGGGATTCCAGGTTTTGCCGGTGACATCATTGGTACCGTAAGCGAGTACGACCGCCTCATAAGGCCGCTCGGTGGCTACTGCTTTGAAAAGCTCGGGGTCGACACCGCGCCAGTAATTGCCGGCAGCACCCGCAATGCCAAAATTATCGAGCACCACACCCTGATGATCTTCAGCGAAGAGACCGAGCAACGTCACGCGCTTTGCCTGGCTCACACGCAACTCGATACGGGACAGCGGCATTGCGGCACTGATCTCTACCACCCCGATCGCACGCTGACCCTCGGTATCCAGCGTGCCGATATTTTCACCGTCGACGATCAAGTCAAAGCTGCCGCCTCCGGGCTGCCGCAGGAAATGCAGCGCTGCATGATGGGCCCGATATTTCGCATGCGTGGATCGCAGATCAATTTCAAGGGCAGCCTGCGGTGTATTGGCTGTCATGGCATACAAACCCAAACCCGAGACGATGTGGGGTGAGCTGACCGTTCTGGGCGGCAGCGCCTCGTGCCATTCACCGGTTCGACAAAAAGCACTGACCGGCAGGTTCAATCCCGGACGACCATACAAAAGATTGATATGGCCGGGGCCGCCCACCCCATAGCGGTCCTGGAGTGCTTGTCGAAATTCAGCGGTAAAAAATTCGGCTGCCATGTGGCTGCCGCCCCACATACCGACACGCGCGATACGCTGGCGCGACGCACCCAGCAACGTGGCATGGAATTTTTTTATCCACTCTGATTTCGGCAGGTTACGACGCAGTTCTTCCGGACTGGGCGGCGCGAATGCTTTCTTGAGCATGGCCGCTTCCTCTTCTTCACTCAGCGCAATGATTTCCTCTTCGCTGCCTGCGGGTACCGGATCTTGTTTTTGATTATCGCCTTGCGAAGGTGCGGGCCGAGGCTCTGGCGATTTTCTTCGTTGTGGTTTCGTACACTTCAGCGCGTCCATGTCTTTGCCGCCTGCGACGCTGAACATCGAATGCGTGACTGTCGAGGTGATCTCGATCGGCGCTGTCTCTTCCGATGCGACGATGGCGGGCAGGAGCGCCAGCACCAGCAATAAACGATCGGCTGTTTTTTTCATCATTACGGGCTTGTCTCAAAACGCTGATAACTCTGCAGCAGTGCATCAGAGAAGGCATTTCCGATACGTTGCAGTCCTTTTTCGGTCAGATGATTGAGATCGGTCCACGCCAGGCCTTGCGCGAGCCAGCGTGCGAACGACTCCTTGCCGCCCATGTACTGCCAGGTGTTCCAGAAGGCGCAACCGTTGTCCAGACTGACCTGCCGCTGATAAGTCACCATGCGCTCGATCAGCGGGCGCGAAGTGATGCGACCATCGTCATTGAGTATCGCCTGATCCAGTGGACTCATGACCAGGCAAGCCGCCTTGGGCGCACCCTGACGCAATATCTTCAGTGCCGCAGCAAAGCCTTCCTTGTAAATGCGTCCTTCCGGTGTCATCAAGCCACCGTGGTTGGTTTCATTCCCGCCTAACATGATGACGATCAGATCCGGATTGCGGACAGCGGTTTGCTCGGCAAGATGCGCCGGATCGAACTGGCGTATGGATCCACTGGCGATACCGACCACCGCAGTTGTTTCCCATGTGATGCCACGCGCTGCCTCAACAACCGTGCCGTAGACCTCAAGATTGGGCTCGGTCACCGTGATCTTCACGCGCGTGATGGGATCGGTGCTCTCGACAACCCACTGATCGAAAGTCTGATGCTCGATACGCTTTATCGCGTCAATTTTTTTACCGTTGACTTCGAATACGGGTACTTCGTCGCGCCGGGATTTTTGTGCATACAGCTCAACATGCTCACCCAGCGATGATTTGGGTTTGGGTGGCGAAATCAGGATCTGACTTTTACCTTGCGGTTTTGCCACCACACCACCCAGCCCGTAACGGCCATTGTTACCACCGAAAAGAATGGTTTGTACATTCCATTCACCAGTTCGATCAACACGCACATCATCGCGACGCATCCAGCGAGGGTCCATGCCCGCGACGAAAAATCCTGGGCCACCATTGCCAAAGCTGGCTTGCATACGACTGCGCACCGTTTTGGTAATGCCGTCACCCGCCAGCGTGGAATCACCGTAATGCAATACTCTGACCGGACCTTGCTTGCCCTCCTTGAGCGTCCGAAAAAATCCGCTCAGATGTTCTTCGCCAGACAAGTTTGGGACACCGACATTTTTTGTTGCGGGCACGGCGGCAGCTGCTGCTGCCGCTACCTTCTCGGCATCGGGCTTGCCTGGCAAATCGTCTGAGGGTGGCTCGTCAGTGGTTTGCGCTGGTTGCGTCACGTGGGCAGCCAACGCTTCGTCGGGGATTGACGCTTGCACTACCGGTGCTGATGTCTCAGCGGGTTGCGACCACACCAGTGGGCCCAGCGCTCGGGTGGGTCGAAATGACGCCATGTCGTTAATGTAGTAGCTGGGCAGTACCGTCACCAGGCCCACGGCCAATATGGCCAGCATATGAAATGGGGGTGCCAGTCGGTCGCTTGCAAGCATCGTCAGAAATTCCTGTAAATGAAATTCAGCGCCTGCCCACCTGACAAATAAGCGCCCGCCAATAAGACCACACCAAAAACGAAGCCCTGAATGAAAGGATGCTGCCGCTTGAACGCAGTACGCGCACCTTCCGTTACCCCTATCGGCGCAAAACAGGACAACATACCCGTAATCAAGCAAACCCAAAACATGATGGCGAAGCGCGGTGCGCCGGACAATTCGGATTCAGTCAGATGGCCAACAAAAGCTGCTGCCTCATCGAGCGTCGGGGTCTTGAACAGAATGCGTGCAATCACCACAAAGCTGAATGTCGCTATCCACCCGGCGACCTGCATAGGCTTTTCGTAAGTGACTCGCCATGTCTGCCACCTGCGCTGAAAGCCCAGCCAGCGATTAACGCAGACGGCCATACCATGTAACAAACCATACAAGAGAAAATTGAGTGTGACACCATGCCATACCGCCAGCAGCAAAATCGAGATCATCACATTGCGATAGATTTTCCACCGCTCGACCCGGCTGCCCCCCAGAGGGTAATACACGTATTGCGTGACCCAGGCAGAGAGACTCATATGCCAGCGGCGCCAATACTCGGCAATGGATGAGGCGTGATAGGGACGATTGAAATTTTCTGGCAGCCTGAGACCCAGCAAGCGGGCAGAACCAATCACGACGTCGGTGTACCCGGAAAAATCCAGATAGATCTGGAAGGTGTATGCCAGCAAGGCGATCTGCACTTCCAGTGCTGAAAAGCTTCCCGGGTCCGCGAATATCGGATCGACACCGGCCTTGGCGATGACATCGGACAAAATGAGTTTTTTTACCAGGCCACGGAGGATGCGCCACAAGCCTTCACGGACATCGTCACTGCTGACATCGCGCCTGTTGACCAGCTGGTTGACGAAATCTGATGCCCGCAAAATCGGGCCCGCGGCCAGATGCGGGAAGAAGGTCATGTACACCGCGTAGTGCGGCCAGGCACCGGTATCCAACTGGCGGCGGTAGCGATCGACGGTGTAGCTCACCGCCTGAAAGGTCATCACGGACAGGCCCAGTGGCGGCAACCATCCCGAGAGGCCCTGCGCCTCCAGCCAGGCCGGATCCACCAGGCCCCACAAACCTGCCTTGATGAATTTGTGCAGCAACAGTGGACTGATTTCCAGCGCAATCAATAAGCCCAAGACCTGTCGATTTCCCGGGCAGTGGCGCTGAATCAGCATCGCACCCCACCAGGTCACGACCATCAGTACCAGAATCAGCAGAAAGTTGGTCCAGCCGTCCGACCACAGGGTGATTACGCCACCCAGCAGCAACAGGCAGAGTCGGGTAATTTGGGATTGACTGAGCAGATACAGCGCAACCAATATCGGCAGCGCCAGCAGGTAGTTGGAGGATACCAAACCGAGCTGACCTTATTTTTTACGGGTCGCCGTAATTACCGCATAGGTACCGTCCTTGTAATACCCCATGCGAAAATTCAGTGGGCGAATATCTTTGCGATCTTCAAAGGCTTTCGCCAGATCCCGCTGATAGGCATTGAAGGCAGGATGGGCGCGCTCGAATTTGCCATAGAGCTGAGTGCTGAAGCCCGCATCCAGTTTGGTGTACTGGATACCGGTTTCGTCCTGGACGATGAAGGGCGCGTTGGCGATCACGGCATCCGCCGTCATCGAAAAATTTTGGTTTTGTGGCAGATGTGATGCGGCTTTGAACAGCGTTGGGTTGGAAGCGAGCTGTTTGATCAAAGTGTAATTTTTGGATGCTGTCTGAAGCCCTTTGTTGGACAAATCAATGCGCAGATAATCCAGCGTAACTGGACGGCCGTTCTTGGTGAGTTTGAAACGTACCGATGTCCACTCTTTGGTGGTCGCTGGCAATTCGACGATCTCGCCCTGCTCATTCCACTCGATAGGCACCACCTCGTCAATTACGAAACGCTGAAGCTGCAATGTCGTCACGAGAAGGGTGCTGGCACCAATACGAACCTGATTCTGGTGCACATACTGATCCAGGTACTCGGTGACGAAAAATCCATCACGCCCGTAGTTTTCCCACGCGGCAGTCAGCACATTAAGCGTCTGATCCAGCGTTACCGGATTGAGTGTGCGCAGATCAATCGGCTGATAGGCGCGCTGCATCGCCACCATCACGTAGCGCCGCGCATTCGGGTACATCTGGTAGACACTGGAAAAATCCGGACCGGAAAAAGGGTAAAACACCGTCTCCCGGAATGCCGGCACTTCTTTCTGTGACCAGGCCATCATGGGATTGGCGATTTTTGTGACGTATTGGGTCCAGTTGGAACGTACCTGATTGGCGTAGCGTTTCCACTGCTCGGTATTCAAGGCCGGAGGTAATCCGGACGGCAATTCAGCGCCGGATAACAGCCTGGCATTTTCCTGAATACCGACCGACGGGATCGTCGGATTCGGATCGGCGGCCTGAGCAGCATGCACAAAAACAAGTGCTGCGATAAAACTGTAGGTGCTGCTCAACGATGCTTTCATTTTGATATTGTTGTTTTGCGTTCAGGAGGGTGCTGGAAGGGTCACCGATGACGAGCCAGCAATCATGGGTATGCGTTTTGGTGACCAGAAAAATCAGCGCTGGCGCGTTATCCCCGGCCGCACAAATTTTCAACGCCGTTTTATCAGAACTTCAACTGATTTTGATTGTACCAACAGACCCAATACAAGGTTCTGATTTTTGTTCCATTCACGCGAGCTGACTATTATCTTGATTACTATATTGGCAATAAATCATGCAGAAACAGATTTGCGCGGATATCATTTGCATGAGCAGCTGTTAAATAGAACCGTTGCGAAGCGAACTTTCAACAAGCATTGGCACAACCCATGAAACAAACCATAGTGACGCTGGACATGGAAGGCGTTCTGACGCCGGAAATCTGGATTGCCGTGGCAGAGAAAACCGGCATCGAGGCATTGCGCCGCACAACGCGGGACGAACCGGATTACGACAAGCTGATGCGCAGCCGCCTCGAGATACTGGATCAGCACGGGCTGACGCTATCTTCCATCCAGGCGGTGATTGGTACTCTGGAACCGCTCCCAGGGGCGCGCGATTTTCTGGATGTCTTGCGCTCGAAAGTCCAGCTACTCATCCTCTCGGACACCTTTGAACAGTTCGCTGCACCGTTCATGCGGCAACTGGGCATGCCCACCCTGCTTTGCCACACGCTGCTGGTCGATGATGACCGAATTGTCGACTACCGACTGCGCATTCCGGATCAAAAGCGAGCGGCTGTGCTGGCGCTCCAGCAACTCAATTACCGGGTGATTGCCGCTGGTGATTCATTCAATGACACCAGCATGCTGGGAGCAGCCGATGCGGGGTTTCTGTTCCATGCACCCGTGAATGTCAAAGCCCAGTTTCCTCAATTTACTGCGGTGGATGATTATGACGACCTGCTTTCGCTGATTGAAAACGCGATGAACTGATGTCAAGAAGAATAATAATTTAGCAATATTTTCCACCCGCGCACACGAAATCCTGATTTCGTGCCAAAGCTTTATCAAAACCGCTGATTACTCCATATAATCAGCGGTCTGCATTTTTCGAGCATCGCTGTGACGTACCCGCAGAAACCTACCGACTATCTGCCCGGCCTTGAGGGCTTGCGTGCATTCGCGGTACTCGCCGTCATTTTTTATCATCTGGATATTCCCGGCTTGTTTCCTTCGGGTTTTCTGGGTGTCGATATTTTTTTCACCGTCTCGGGCTTTCTGATTACAGCCCAGTTAATCCGGCAATTCCAGAAAAATGGCACGATTGCCATTGGTAATTTTTATCTGAAACGCGCACGTCGATTATTTCCGGCAGTTCTGGGCTTGCTTATTTTTTGCATTCTGGTCACAGAGTGGTTCGTCAGGGATGCGGCCTGGCGCACGCGCTCTGATTTGCTGCCGGCGCTGTTTTATTTTTCCAACTGGTGGCAAATCTTTTCGGAACAGTCGTATTTCGAGATGTCCGGCCGCCCGGCCCTGTTGCAACATCTTTGGTCGCTGGCCATCGAAGAGCAGTTCTACATCGTCTGGCCTTTGCTGTTGCTGGTGATACTGCGTCGTTTTCGAGAGCGTGGCGTTTTGTTCGTCGCGGCCGCTCTTGCGCTACTGAGCTCGGGGTGGATGATTTACTTATCTGCCCGGTACGGCTATCCACAGTCTCAGGATCCCAGCCGTATCTATCTGGGAACGGATACGCACACCATGGGATTATTTTTAGGCGCAAGCCTGGCCGCCGCCTGGAATCCCTGGCAGTCTCACGCCCTGCCCGCCACACACCGCTCCCTCGCGCTGACTGATTTTCTTGGCCTTGTCTGCCTCAGCGCTCTGCTGTGGGCGATGCTGTTCGTAACGGAATATGATCGCGCCTTGTATCAGGGTGGTTTTTTCTGGGTGTGTCTGTTTTCGATTGGCCTGGTATTCGCTGCCTCGCAAAAAGACAATGCATTGTCCGTCTGGCTGGGCGTTCGCCCACTCGCGTGGCTGGGCAAGCGGTCCTATGGACTGTACTTGTGGCACTGGCCTGTCTTCGCTTTGCTGCGCCCCGAATTCGAAATCTCTGATAACGCCTGGGCGCAGGCGACGATCCGCCTGACGCTGACTCTGATCCTGACAGAACTCTCTTACCAGCTGATTGAAAATCCCGTCAGAACAGGTGAGGTATTTCGATGGCCAGCCAGGCAGCGCTATGGATTTTGTCTGGCCTGTTTCATCGGTATTGCGTCGGCAGTTCTGACCATACAAATGCGCCCTGCGCCCGCTGAAAAGAACAACGCACTGGCCAACTCGGTCAGCGATGACCTGCCGCAGACCGATGACTCGCTCCATCCAGGCGAGCTGGTGGCGCATCAGATGCGCGCCGCCTGCATTCGCTCTGTGTCGAATAAATTTTCTGTCAAATCAAAACCGCTGATCACCGTGCTCGGCGATTCTGTATTGCTGGGCGCCAGTGACCACCTCGCAAAGAAAGTCGAAGGCCTGGAGATTGATGCAGCAATTGGCCGTCAGGGCAAGGATGGATTAAATCGTCTGCGGGAGCTGAAAGAAAGAAATGAGCTGGCCGACATCGTTATCATTCACCTTGGGACGAACGGTTATTTATATGAATTTCAAGTCAGAGAAGTGATGACATTGCTCTCCGATGTACCTAAGGTTGTCTTCATCAACGTCAAGGCGCCGCGCCGCTGGGAAAAATCCAATAACGAGTTACTCAAGGGTCTGAGCAAAGAATTTAAAAATGTCAAACTGATTGACTGGCGCGCCATCGGGCAGAGCCATAAGGAATACTTCGGCAAAGACCACATCCATCTGACAAAAAAAGGGGTACGTGCAATGACAACAGAAATCTTGCACGTCGCCGGCCTGCCCCTACCGACGACCAGTGACATCAATAAAACTTTGAAGGTGGTGCCGTGCAGTACCAGCAGCAAACGATGACAAACGCCTCCACAAACTACCGTAATCTACGAGACGACCCGCGCACCAAGTGATGTCCATACCGAACAAACAATATCGGATGATTGCCTTGGCGATGGCCTTGCTGTTGCTGCTGGCTTGTCTGCTGCTGCTGCGCACGAATCCTGATACGCTGCCGACCTCGGAGCTCATCGCTGGGCCGCCCAAGCCGACAGCCGAGACGCGCCCCCAAAAGCCCAGCGTGCAACGCATCCTTTTTGCGGGTGATTCGATGATGCAGGGTATCGCACCGATCATCATGCGTCAGCTGAAAGCAGCCCATCCCGATTGGCTGTTGCGCGATGAGAGTCAGCAAAGCACCGGATTGAGCATCAAGCGCCAGCTGGATTGGGTTGAAAAAATAAAAAGTGAAATCGTCGCGCACAAGCTCACCACAGTAGTGATTTTTCTGGGCCCGAACGATCCCTGGGACATCTACGAAAAAAAACAAGTGATCCGTTTTCCATCGCCGGAATGGGAGGCGCGCTACAGCGCAAGAGTCAGCGAGATATGTGAGTTTGCAAAAGAAAAAAAAATACATCTGATCTGGATCGGCCTGCCGACGATGAAGCAGACGCGCGTACACCGGGGCGCCACTGTTCAAAATCCGATTTTTCGGGATAACATGAAAAAATACGGCTTTGATTTTGTCTCAACCGAAGCATTGATTGGCCGTCTGGATCAAGCTTACGTGCGCACCGTGACAGATGCAGAGGGAAAAAAAATCAACCTTCGCGCTGATGATGGCATTCACTTCAGTCCGCAGGGACTACAGAGAATTGCTACGGCCGTTTTAAAAACCATCGACCCCTCTTCCAATACTTGAGATGACACACGGTAGACACCCATCCAAAGGCTGCCCCCAACAGGCCTGTTACCCATGCTGACGCAATTTTTGATGGCCAGAGCTCACTCTGCGGCAAGGGGTTGGTGCGGCTTGCTGCTGCTGGCGCTGGCCTGTGCACCGCTGACATCGCTGGCGATTGAGCCGGGGCGACATTTCATTTTTCAGCAGGGCTCGGCGATTGGCGATCTTCAGTGCCCAGTCAAGACCAAGATCAATCCAGCACCTTTACAGCAGAATAAAGACATCCTTGAGCCGCCCGACGCCGAAGAACTCGATGAGCTGGGTATCCTGACCGCGCGGCTCGCCATAACCGCAGCGCAGACGTCGGATACGACGCAGATCGCAAGCGCCGTGACGCAACCAGCCCTCTTGCGCGCGCAAGCGATGCGAGTCGGTATCTGGGGGGATAGCCATTTGGCAGCAGGATCCTTCTCTTACGAACTGAAGCGAATTTTTCTGGCGCAGGGACTGAAAACCCGAACCCAGTTCATTCCGTTGACGATGGGTCGAGCCGGCGTGAACCTGCCGCTGCGCCGGCACTGTATGGACCAATGGAAATCGGAGCTGGCGTATATCTCTCGCAGTGCGAGCATACCGACCGGCGTTGGCTTGAATGTATTGCAAGGTGAACCTGAGGCCTACCTGTGGTTTGATTTGCGTAACGACACGGGGGAAGCCGATGTCAACAGTGTCGAACTGTTTTTTCATCAGGCACCAGGGAATGGCAGTATCTCGATCAGTGTCGATGATGGCCCGGAAAACAAGATCAGTCTGAGTGGCCCGCAGGGCTTTGGCTCGCTGACCATTGTCGGTAATCGTGCCTTATCCGTCGTGAAGATTCGCGTGAACGAGATGCCGGTGCAGCTGAATGGCATGTTTCTGAATTATCGACAGGCGCCGTTGGCCACCTTGGATTCGTTCGGGATACCGGGCGCAACGGTTCGCGCATGGCAGCAGCTCGATCCCACGTATTTTGCCGAATACTTCAAAGACAGACAATACGATCTAGTCATGCTGGAATACGGTACCAACGAGGGCAATGCGGCACACTTCGACGCTGCCGGTTATGCAAAAACTCTGGAGCAGTCACTGAAAAATTTGCGTCAAGTATTTCCTCAATCAGAATGCCTGTTAATTGCGCCTGGCGATCGGGGCATTCTGGTACCCCGGTCACGCAAGATAAAAAAAACAAACAAAAGAAAAAACGCGCACGCACAGAAAAATAACCACGGACACCAGCTCAAATCGAACAACCGCGTGAGCTACGAATACTCGGCTGTGGACTTGTTGCGGTTTTCTGCCATCCACGAAAAAATATCGACGATTCAGAAAGAGGTGGGTGCGCGCCATGCGTGCAAGGTCTGGAGCATGCAGACGGCCATGGGCGGACAAGGGTCGGCCTATGCGTGGCTACTGGCCAATCCTTCGCTGATGTCGAAAGACCTGACCCATTTCACCGTGAAAGGGTATCAGCGTCTCGCGCAGGAGTTGGCGGCGAGTCTGGGATGGAAACACGAGGCAGGCGCAGCAGGCACCCTCACGCCCGAGCCGCAAAGGAACGATGAGATCGCACCCAAATAAGCGCCCGCTTGCTCAGGGACCCGCTGAATCCATCCTCGTTTTGTGACGAGCCCGCGCACTCGTGTGACGCGCGGTACTGATAAAAAAAATATTTGGCGTGATTTTTTTCGCCACAAAAATTTCGGGCTTTATTTGATCAACGTTTTTGGGATCGCGCAGGAAGACAGCGACGCAGTGCGTGAAAAGAGCGCTGAAGCACCGGCCCTCGTTGAATCATTTGCCGATTATTTTTCGGCGTCCACTGTGCCAGCGGGTGGCGCTTCGTCAATCTCCGGCACGACTGACTTAGCGGGTCTTGATGCAAAAGGATCGGGCGTGTTTCTGGCGATACCGTTGGCACAATCTCGAAACACATCCATTTCGTATTTGACTTTGTAAACATACGGGTGCGAGGTATCGAAGCCTGCGCCCACATACATCGCGAGGCCGCCGTCCAACGAGCCTGTCTGGCGAATGAAACTGCTGATGATGCCAGCGCCAACCGTCATGTTGACTTCCGGATTGAGTGCCGCATTCTCTCCACCGTAGGCAGCCAGTTTGCGCTTGTGTACATTCGGCATGATCTGCATCAGGCCCAGCGCACCTACGGGACTGACCAACAGCGGATGAAATTTGGATTCATTGGCGATGATGGCCAAAATCAAATTCGGGTCCAGCGCATGTTTCGCAGCCACCTGTTCGGCCAACTGCGTGATCTTTCTTGCCGCGTCCGAGGTAATTCTGTAGCGCCGGCTGATGCAGGCAGCCACCCGATTTTTTGCCTCGGTCTCGTTATATTTCACGTGGGAGAGATTGAAGGCGGCCAGAGAGTTCACGGCGAAATCATTCCCCGCCTGCGGCTCGTCCTCCGCGTCGATGCCCTGCGAAGGCGCCTTCAATAAAAAAATCAGCGCCAACACGGCGCTCAGGGCTGCGGCCAGCCACAGAAAGATTTTTGTCTTGTTTTGCATGTTGGCCAAGATTCCTGGGAGTTTTCCCTTGGTGCCGCCCACCATTTGGGGCATGGGGTTTTGTTAAAGCCAGCCGCCGCATTATAGGCCAGCGCCTTGGCTGAGGATTTTCCCCGACCACAGTCTGGGGAGCGCTCAACCAATCTTCACTTTGTAACGAGTCAACCCCATTGTGCAACGCACAGGCATGCAAATCAGGCACTTGGAACCCGCCTTGTCAGGTCGATAGTACTGGATGCCAACGCCGCTAGCGGCCTGAGGAGATAAGGTTCTTAGCGCAACGAACAGTCAATGCTTGCACCCGGATGATTGTTATTTACACAATAATCTGGCAGGGCGCTGGTGTGATGGCACGTGAATTGCGTCGTCTACCGTGATCGGCGGTAATTCGACAGCCTTGCCAGATTAACCGTCATGGCTGTGGCGCAAGACAAATGAATTTCTCCAGGGGATTAGACATGCTCGAATGTTTGGTAATCGGCGATAGCATTGCGGTGGGCATTTCGCATTTTCGCAAGGAATGCGTCAGCTACGCACGCACGGGTTGGACCTCTTCTCAATGGAACAAGCACTATCTTCAGACATTGAATGCGCAACTCCCCGTTAAAAACCTCATCATCAGCTTGGGGACCAATGATTATCAAGGTATTAATACGATTGCAGAACTGAATAAAATTCGGGAAAACGTCCAGTCAAATACCCGTGTGTTCTGGGTATTACCGCCCAAAGCGAAGCTGGCGCAGCGCGAGATGGTTCGCGAAGTGGCTGAAATCTGGCGTGATACCTGGTTGTCAGTCCCTGAGAATGAATTGGCCGGCGACAAAATTCACCCGACCCATAGTGGTTATCGGCATATCGCCGAGGAACCCGCCAGACGCGCAAGAATGCTCGCCGACATTTCATTTATGAAAGATTAGCGCAGCTGGATGCGCAAGCCCCCCTCAATCCATGGTCAAAATGGTACTTTTTAATATCAAGGCGAGGCGATATTCTGCTTGACGGCCTTTCCATCTAATCAATAGACTCCGGTTTCGATCGAAACAGGGCGGCCTCGCCGGCATGCCCTCAGGAAAATCCACCCTATGCCGTACTTGAAACCTGCCTCGCTGGCTTGCATGGCGACTGTGGCCTTGGCCTCGGTCCTCCACATGAACGCATTCGCCAACCAGGACCGTGCTCTGCTGCTCGCGCAATATGAAGACCTCGGCCAGCAGGCGATCGAACTGGCGCCCGCCACACTGATTCCCGCCGCCGAGGCTGAACTGCTGGATGAGCAATTCACCGGTAACGTTGCAGATCAGAGCGACCTGTGGGAACGTATTCGCAAAGGCTTCGCGATTCAGGAACTTAACAACCCGCTCGTAGCCAATCACAGCTTCTGGTACGGTGCCCGCCCTGAGGGCGTTCAGCGCACGGCTCAGCGTGCATCGCGCTATCTTTTCCATGTGGTGCAGGAACTCGAAAAGCGACAGATGCCAACCGAGCTGGCATTGCTGCCCTTTATTGAGTCAGGCTTCAATCCTCAGGCGTACTCGCACGCCAAAGCGGCGGGTATGTGGCAGTTCATTCCCAGTACGGGTCGCAGTTTCAATCTCAAGCAAAATGCCTTTCGCGATGATCGCCGCGACGTACTGGCTTCGACCGACGCGGCGCTCACCTACCTGCAGCGCTTGCATGGCATGTTCGGCGACTGGCAGCTGGCGCTGGCCGCCTACAATTGGGGCGAAGGGTCCGTGATGCGCGCCATCGCCCGAGCCAAGGCCGCAGGCCGTCCGATCAACTACAACAGCCTGTCCGCCTACATGCCGGCGGAAACACGCAACTACTACCCGAAGTTGCAGGCACTCAAAAACGTGATCGCTTCGCCAGCGCAGTTTGGCGTGAAGCTGCCACCGGTGGAAAACAAGCCTTATTTTGTGTCGGTAAAAAAGACGCGCGATATCGACCTCAAGCTGGCTGCCGAACTGGCCGAGCTGCCGATGGAAGAATTCAAGGCACTCAACCCCCAGTTCAATAGTCCGGTCATCACAGGCAGCCCGGATACACAGATCCTGCTTCCCACACCCAACGCAGAAAAATTCAGCGAGAATCTGAAAAACTGGACTCAGGCGCTGTCCTCATGGACATCCCACAAAGTGACCATCGCGCGCGAGCGCATTGAGAGCATTGCGGCAAGATTTCAGACCACGCCACAAGTCATACGCAGCGCCAATGCCATCCCAGCCAACATGCAGCCCCGAGCTGGCTCGACGCTGGTGGTACCCCGCACTGCACTCGGTAGCGAGATGAATATCGGTCAGGACATCACCGACAATTCGGTACTCGCTCTCGAGCCGGATCATCTCTCTTTCAGACCCTCGGGTCAGAGAGCGGGAACCAAGCGACCGCCCGCTGTATCTCCTTACGCAAGACCTGCGCAACGCAAAGCGGCTTCGCGCTAGTCGCTCGGGTTGAACCGCTCTTGCGCCCGGCATCGGCGCCCACAGCGATGCCGTTATTGCCATCCGCATGGTCATCAGCATGGCCATGCGCCCCGGGCAAAACGGCCGCAAAAAATTCAATAACAATCTTGTGCGCTTACTCGCTGAAAGAACAGCTGACGCGTCCCAGCATGCCAAAGTCCGCATCAATGCGATCTTCGGGACGAACCGTGACAGGAACACGGCAGGTACCGGTCGTCACGAACTGACCCGGTTCGCAAGCGATACCGAGGCGTGACAATTCGTTGACCAGCCAAGTCAGCGCAACCCGTGGATCACCCAGAACATTCCGCCCAAAACCCGGATCGACGGCGACGCCATTTTGTTTGATCTCGATAGCGGCGTCGATGTAGTCAGCATCGCGCCAGTTGTTCTGCCCAGGCCCCAATATGAACAAATTGGCACAGGCAAGGTCAGCGATCAACTGAGGTGCACCGGCGGTCACGAAATCCTCGAATCGCGAATCGGGAATCTCTATCGACGGGTGCATGGCGCTCACGGCATCCAGCACCTCAGGAGTGGTGTAGCCGGCAGCACGCGGGGCGAGCCGCTCTCCAAAGCGAAATGCAAATTCGATTTCAGCCACGCGCATCAGATTACCCGTCAGCGACACGTTCGCCCCATCGGCAAGAACACGATCGGCAAACAGGCGGCCCGCAAGCGGACCATCCACACCGATGTGCTTCTGGCCCTCGATGCTCGTGGCCGCAATCTTCCAGCCAGAGACGGCAACCCCATGGCGCTCGGCAAAAGCCTGCTGCGCCCGGTATCCCGCCATTCGATCAACGGGTCGTATGGCTTCAGGCAAATTCAAACAACGGGTTTTATGCTGCCAAAGTGGATAAAGATGGGCAGCGGCTTCTTCGTAGCTGGTTGTCATGATGTCGAGTCTCGTGCTTGTTCTTCACTACCGGTGGGTTTGTGATGATATTTTTGTTAATGTTGATGGCACCTGCACTGTGAAGGTTACACAATTTCTCAGCCATATTTCCAACCCGGCATGCACAGACGCTTATTTGTTCTGAGCTTCCATAGTAAGCTCACGTTCAAAAACCACACCATCAACCCCGAGAAAATACCATGACCAAGCACAGTGCCTCGATTCGTCTGCACCCCCTCGATGACGTACTCATTGCACGCCAACAGCTCGTGGGAGGCACCGCCATCGACAATATCACCGTGCGTGGCCTGATACCGGGAGGGCACAAGGTCGCCCTGCGCGATTTGCAAACCGGCGATCCGATACGTCGCTATAACCAGATTATCGGTTTCGCCAGCAAAGCGATTCAGGCAGGCGAACATGTCCATGTTCACAATTGCTCGTTGGGTGAAGACAAGGGCAGTTTTCAGCGCGACTATGCGTTTTGTACAGAGGCACCAGCAGCCCCGGCAAAACAACAGGCCACCTTCATGGGCTACCGTCGAAGCAACGGACAGGTCGCAACCCGCAACTACATCGGCATACTCTCCAGCGTGAATTGCTCGGCCACCGTTGCACGTGGCATCGCTGATTTTTTTTCGCGGCGAAGCAATCCGGATACCCTGCGCGAGTTTCCCAATATTGATGGTGTCGTTGCACTTACGCATGGTACCGGCTGCGGTATGGATCACAGTGGTCTTGGCATGCAGTTGCTGCGCCGGACACTCAGCGGCTATGCAAGGCATGCAAATTTCGCTGGTGTACTGGTGGTTGGACTCGGCTGCGAGACCAATCAGATTGCCGCCTGGCTGGATCATAGCCACCTGAGCGAAGGTCCGCTGCTGCGTACTTTTAATATTCAGGACTCGGGCGGTACCGCAAAAACCATTGACAAGGGCATACAGCTCATCAAAGACATGCTACCCATCGCCAACCGTAGCGAACGCGAAGCCTGTGACGTGAGCCATCTCACTGTAGGTCTTCAATGCGGCGGCTCTGATGGTTACTCGGGCATCAGCGCCAATCCGGCACTTGGCGCTGCGGTAGACTTGCTGGTGGCGCATGGCGGCACCGCGATTCTGTCGGAGACTCCCGAAATTTACGGCGCTGAACATCTGCTGACACGACGCGCTGTGTCGCGCGACGTCGGAGAGAAGCTGATTGAACGTATTCACTGGTGGGAAAATTACACCGCCATCAACGGCGGTGAGATGGATAACAATCCTTCACCCGGCAACAAGGCTGGCGGCCTCACGACCATTCTCGAAAAATCCCTCGGGGCAGTTGCCAAAGGCGGCACCACGGCATTGCGCGCCGTGTATGAATATGCAGAACCGGTGCTTGAGCACGGCTTTGTTTTTATGGACACGCCGGGCTATGATCCGGTCAGTGCTACCGGGCAGGTGGCCGGTGGCGCAAACCTGATTTGTTTTACGACGGGTCGGGGCAGTGCCTTCGGCTGCGCGCCATCGCCTTCATTGAAGCTGGCCACCAATTCAGCGCTCTGGCAACGTCAGCAGGAAGACATCGACATCAATTGTGGTGAAATCATCGAGGGTGACTGTTCAATCGAAACAATGGGCGAGCGTATCTTCGACATGATGGTACAAACTGCGTCGGGACAAGCCAGCAAGAGCGAGCTGCATGGCTATGGGCAAAGTGAATTTATTCCTTGGCAAGTCGGTGCCGTGATGTAAGCATGCACTGTTCTGATGTTCGTAAAACACCGATGCAGTACCTCGCGACAGGCAGCCGTTGCAGCAGTTGTCTTCCCAACCGTGAACCCGCATCAGGCCCTATAAGACAGCAGTCAACTCAAACGATGATGTAGCGGGCCACATGAGCCCATAGTTTGCTTCCATGCGAAATCAAGTTCTTCGAACATGATCCCTGAATGAAAAAAATCAAAACTACTGCCATTCGTGCCGCTATCCAGCGACCTGTACAACGACTGGTTGCGATCTCATGGCGTGACATGCTGCTGGTGCTCGTGCCAGTGCTCATGGTGACACTCGCGCTGGGTTGGCTGGCCGTCAAACTGATTCGCCCTGCGCCGCCCGACACCGTCGTTATCCTCAGTGGTGCCGAGGACAGCGGCTTTCACAACACGGCCAAACGCTACGCAAAAATCATCAGTACCCATGGCATTGAAGTCAAGGTCGTGATCACTGATGGTTCCGCTGAAAATCTTCAACGACTACGGGATAGAAAACAAGTCGCCGACGTCGGTCTGGTTCAGACGGGTCTGGCCGAAGCAGAGGTGTCCCCGGGACTGATCTCGCTGGGGACGATGTACGTTCAGCCCTTTCTGGTGTTCTACCGCAATCGCAGTCCGCTGGATCGTCTGACCCAACTCAAGGGTCGACGCATCGCGATTGGTCCCGATGGCAGCGGCACTCGCTTGCTCTCCTTGAAAATGCTCGAGGAAAACGACATGAATGCCACCAACACGCGATTACTTGATCTCGATGGGGATGATGCGATTGCGGCACTGCTCGACAAAAAGACGGATGCCATTTTCCTCACTGGCGAGCAAGTCCGTGGACGCAAAATTCGCGAACTCATGCGTGCACCCGGCGTGAAGCTGATGAGTCTGCGGCAAGCCGATGGCTACTTGCGACGCCTGCGTTATCTCTCTCGCCTTGAGGCGCCGGAGGGCAGCTTCGATCTCGGTCTGAATCTGCCACCGAAAGACACCGCGCTGGTCGGCACGCCCGTGGAGTTGATTGCCAGAGAGGGGCTCCATCCTGCGATTTCGGATTTGCTGATTGCGGCCGCGCGCGAAGTACACGGCAAGCCGGGCATGTATCGCAAAGCCGGCGAATTCCCGGTGCCGACTGAGCATGAAATCCCGATCAGTGAAGAAGCACGACGCTACTACACTTCTGGCGCACCCTTCCTGTACAAGCGCCTGCCGTTCTGGCTGGCAAGCCTGGTCGATCGGATTTTGCTTGTGATGGTACCGTTGTTGATCGTGGTGGTGCCGGTGTCACGGCTTATCGCACCGCTGTATCGATGGCGAGTACGCTCGCGCATTTATCGCTGGTATGGCAGCCTGATGAAAATAGAGCGCGAGATGAGAGAAGAACTCACTGAGGTACAGCTCGCCCACATTGGTCGCCAGCTTGCCGACATTGAGGCGTCGGTGAACAGTTTGCAGCCGCCGCTGGCATTCGCGGATCAGCTTTATGTGCTGAGAGAACACATCGCATTGGTGCGGGCCCAGTTCAGCACCGTAGAAAAACAGGCCGCGTGAGAGGCGGCCTGGTGCGGGTTACTTGCGGTTTTTAAGACGCTCGATGTTTCCGCGATTGAAATGGTTAAGAATCATGAAGCCTGCGCCTACGACCCAGATAACCAACAAAATCTGCCACGTTTTCATATCACTCTCCCGTTTCAGTTAAAACAATGCGACCCGACTAAGAAGCTAGTTCATCAGGTCGATGGCAAGACGGCGGTACCGCAGGCAGTACACAAACGACAAAGCGCGAACAATGCCGCCAGCGACCTGATGAGACAGGTGCGAGGCGCCTCTGCCAAAATGAGCGTCTCGAAGCGACTCATCCCGATGATCAAGTGTTCGTATTATTGCCCAAATCTTGAAAAGACGATTTTCCCCGTATCAGCGGTGTCATGACAATCAAGGTAATCACCAGCAATATCACCTCAAGCGCATAAACGCTCATATAACCAAACGCAGGACCACCCACTGCGGCGGCGATATCCCGAAAAATGCCACCCAAAGCAACGGCAACACCTGCGCCGGATGCCTGTACCGCACCCCAAGCCCCCAGTGCGAGACCGCTCTGGCTTGCGGGCGCAAGGTTCATGGTGGCTGTCAGCGTGCCGTGGCCGAACAGACCAGCACCCAATCCGATCAAGAGCGTTCCCAGCGCAAACAGCGGCGGCATGGCCAAGGGCGCGGAAAAGATCACCAGCATAAAAGCCGGTAACCCGACCGCAGCGCCGACGGCTGCGAGCCGCAGAGGATCGGCCCCCCGGCTCAGGACGCGCGAGGCAAATCCGAATCCCAGCAAACCACCCACGGCCAGTGCCGCGGTCAGCGAGGTGGTCGCGCCCACGCTCAAGCCCAGAATCTCGCCACCGTAGGGTTCGAGCAGCACGTCCTCCATGGTAAACGCCATGGTACCCAGGCCAATGGCGGTCAGCCGCCGTACGGCATGCTCGCCTTCGCAGAAACTTTGCCAGGACAGGCGGAAATCGGGTGCCACGGCCGGTGCGCCGGCGCGGCCGCGACTGCGCGACTCCTGTTTCCACAGCGCGGTCACATTCAACACCATGGTCATGATGGCCGCGCCCTGAATCACGCGGATCAGACGCCCGGGACTGAACTCGGCGAGCGCCGCACCGAAAATGATGGCGCTGACGATCATGCCCAGCAAGAGCATCACGTACATGAGCCCCACGACTTTGGGGCGAGACTCGGGGGTGGCCAGATCCGTGGCCAGCGCCAGACCGACGGTCTGGGTGGTGTGCAAACCCGCCCCCACCAGCAGAAAGGCAATACCTGCAGCCATATGCCCCACCCATGCGGGCGCATGCGAGGCATGACCCATACCTGACAAAACCAGAAGCGCAAATGGCATGATGGCCAGCCCGCCAAACTGCACCATCGTCCCCATCCAGAGATAAGGTACGCGGCGCCAGCCCAAGGCAGAGCGATGATGATCCGAGCGAAAACCAATGATGGCGCGAAAAGGCGCAAAGATCAGAGGCAAAGCAATCATGACGCCGACCAGTGCCGCAGGCACTTTGAGTTCGACAATCATCACGCGTGTAAGGGTACCGATCATCAGCACCAGTGCCATGCCGACCGATACTTGAAAAAGCGATAGCCTGAGCAGACGCGAGAGCGGAAGGTCCGGTGTCGCGGCGTCAGCGAAAGGAAGGAATCTGGACCCGATTCTGGCCCAGCCACGTCGAATTTCTGATTGAACGGTAGGTGTCTGCATGTCGTTCTCGACGTTTCCCGACGCCAGTTTCCCGTTCAGGAGTTGAGTTCAGTCATGGTTCGGCACCTGCAGGTCCCGAACCATGAATCCCGAACAAATCTACTTTCGCGCAGGATCTTGAGCAACCAGCATCGCCACGGGTTGTACCGTGTCCGAGTGGATTGCCGATACCTGTGCGGCATTGCCATTTAGAAATTTCTTCACCCAGGTCGTGTTCAGTGTCAGTGACAGGTGCACCAGAAACGAACCTACAGCGACCGCACCGATGATGATGGGAATACCCACCGACGGCTTAACGACACACCACATTTTTCCGTAAATCATCTTGAGTTCTCCTGAAGGTTAGTGAAGCCAAGGTGAATAGATATACGCGAGCAGGTGGGCGAATGCGGCAATCATCCCGAACAGCTGCGTACCCTGGATCAGATGGCGATGAATCTCTTCAGACTCTGCCTCTGTGAGGCCGGTAGGCCAAACCTTGTCTCTGTCAGACATATCAATACTCCTTAGAAAAACACCCGTAATCCTGCCGGACCCGCCTGCAGGCGCCCCGCATCCCTTACAGCCTGACGCGGTATTGAGCAACCAATCATGTAAACAGGCGTTTACACTTTTAATTGTCACTGAATATTGACAATAAATCAGTCGTTCGTCAACCCATCAGTCACAAAAAAACTCAACTGTTGAAGAACCCTAGGAAAATCAAGGCTACTCAGGGTATTTACCTTGATAAATATTTTTTAAAAAGCAATAAAAACCAGAGGAAAAGGCGAACGCCTAACGAAAGACGCGGTATGCGGAGGCGGGGAAGGAACGCTCAGTAACGACTGATGAGAATCAGGCGAAAAGTTCTCGGCTCAATTGGGTGGAAAACCCGGCCCGGGCCCGCTCCACCGTTAATGCTGGCGGCGTTGTAGTCGCCGTAATAATCAATGGCGGAGTCCTCACGGCCAAACAAATTGAAGCCCACCAGCTCAAGCTGGGTATTCTTGTCGATGCGATAGCCTACCCGTCCATTCACGGTTCGGGTTCCGTCAGAACGCACGCTATTGTCTTCCTTGAGCGGACGCGGTCCGAAGTAGCGAAATTGAGCGGAACCATAATAGGATCCACCATGGTCCACCACGGCGGCCAGTGAAGCCACGCCTTCCACTGCACCTTCAATGAAACGACCCTCGCCTCCGGCGTCTCGGAATCGCGCCCGGGCAAATGCAACGTCGGCATCAATCGTCAGCCAGTCGGACGCTTTGTAATAGTTGTTGAACTCCCAACCCACGCGGCGACTGCGACGGCCAGAGTCTTTGGTCGTGCCCTCATCGCCGACATACACGATTTCGGACGCATTATCGAGCTGGAACAAAGCGAGGCTGCTTTGCAAGCCATCAATGATTTCAGTTCTGATCCCTATTTCGTGCCCGAAGCTGCGCACCAAGCCTTGTGATCGTCCTGCGGCACCCGTAAATCCGGGACCAGCCGTCACGCCTCGCGTGTCATTCGAATGAAAGCCACTGCCAACACTGTAGTAGTACTCGGTGCTGTACCAGGGACCAAAGACCACATTCAACTTCGGGCTGGCGATGAAATCACCGATCTTGTCGGTATTGGTCGCGTGACTCAAGCCCAGGTTTTTGAACCGGAAAAAATCGCCGCGCACACCACTGACCGTACGAAGCCAGTCATTCCAGTGCACGTGGTTCTCGGCGTAGACGCCAATGCTGCTCTGCGTGATGTGATCACTGCGAACCGTGGCACTGCGCACACGACGCTCGGTGGTGTGCAAGCCGTTGAACACGTTATCGTTCTGGATTTGCATGCCCAGTGTGTTGACGGCTTCTTTGCCCACGCCAGCCATATTCCAACTGCGGGAGAGATTCAAGCCAGATGTCACCCGGCTATCGCGCTGATTGAACTGCTGATTGGCCACATAGGAGAAATTGGAATACAAATCAAGATAGTTCTGAATCACGTAGGCTTGCGCCTTCATGGTGCCATCTGCATCCGACTGACGCCACTCACCCGATAAGCTGTAACGACTGGCGGTGGCACCTGATGAGGTATCCATGGAACCCCATCGCGAAATCAGTCCCTGCTTGTACTCGTTCCACGGTATCTGATCCGTAGAATTCCACTGGCCCGAATAAGCCAGTGCAGTCATATTGAAGCCGTTGGCGTTGGTGCCCTGGGAATACCGAAGCGTACCGTTGTACTTCTGGTAGTTATCGGGATTGATCCACGGCCCGTCATAATGGGAAAGCTCCAGTGCGTAGAGCAACTGACCTTCATGGAATTTTGGTGCATTGGCCAGCAGCGTACGGTAATAACCACCCTGCCCAATGCCTATGCTCGCTATACCCCTGTCCAGCGTATCGGCATAAAAAATATTGGCCGAACCAACGGAACTGAAATCACCTTCGGCGGCGTAATAAGGACCCTTGCGATAGTGAATCGACGAGATCAGTTCAGGAATCAGAAAATTCAGATCTGCCCAGCCCTGACCATGCGCATGACTGCGCTGATTGATCGGCATGCCATCCAGCGTCAGACGAAAATCGATACCATGATCCAGATTGACGCCACGCAGAAAGTACTGATTGGCCTTGCCCTCGCCACTGTGCTGACTGACGATAAGCCCGGGCACGACCTCGAGAACCTCGCCGGTTCGCGATACGACCCGCGTATTGATTTGCGCTTGTCCGACAGCACCCTCATTCGCCGTATCTGCGGCACCCAGCAAGCTGTAACGCGAACTGAATACTTCAACCGCTGGCAAACTGCGAATATCATCGCCCCACGCCACAAGCGAAACACTCAGCATTGAAATCGCAAGTCCATGAACCTGCAATGAGCTGCGTGATAGTCGGAGATGAATCATGCTTGGCTAGCGTGTATGACGCCGTAATTTTGTTTAACGCAGCGACATCATACAGGCCGATACCATCAACCGCAGAATTCCAGCACCTTCTCAACAAAATACGCCGGTGATTCACGCTGCGGAAAATGGCCTACGCCATCGATCAAGACCCGTTGATACATTCCAGTGAACCAGGCTTCTTTGCCCGCAGATGTATGTACCGGGTTCACGGCGTCTGCACTGCCGTGTAACACCAACATGGGATCGGCCAGCACCGGCAAGGGTTCAAGTGCAGCGTCATCATGGGCATAGGCAGGATCACCCTCGGCCAAACCCCAACGATGACGATAGCAACTCAAAGTGATGGCAACCCAGTCGGGATTGTCAAAAGCCTGCGCGGTTGCTTCGAACTCAGCCTCGTCGAACCATCCCGGTGGCGACCAGAGATCCCACATCCGACGGGCAAAGGCGCGCCTGTCATCGCGCAAGGATTTTTCGCCCAGTGGCGTGGCCATGAACCAGTGATACCAGTAGTTCTGGGCCAACTCCAGGCTCAGCTGCTGCTGAACCGTGTTGGTGCCATAGCCCACTGAGACCATCACCAGGTGCGCAGCGACGCCCGGACGCAGACCCGCTGCATTGGCCACTGCACGCGCACCCCAGTCATGCCCCACCAGCACAGGGTTGCGCAGCCCGAGGGCGTCCACGAAATCCAGAAGATCACGCCCCAGGGCCGACAATTGCGCGCTGCGCGGTGTGGCCGGATCAATAAAACGCGTTCCTGCGTAACCGCGCACTGATGGCGCCAGCACGCGAAAGCCAGCCGCAGCAAACGCTGGTGCCACCTGAAACCAGGTTCGTACAGAATCCGGCCAGCCATGCACCAGTACCATCGTGCGAGTGCCTGAGGGATTCCATTCGAGGTATTCGATCTCAAGCCGCGATGTAAGCGTGGATTTTTTTACTGCATCGTGTGTTGTCATCATAGTCAGTGTTTTTATTTAAATAATGAAATGTGCATTGCCTGTGCGCTCATTTTGCCCGACCTTGTTTTGATGGCACAATCCAAGGCCGATTTGTTATCTAAACGCCAAATCCCATCAAGAAAATGCAAAGCATTCATTTCACCGCAGATTTGTCCGGCTGCCGTACCCACCTCACACTGATGACCGACGAGACGGGTCTGCGCCAGGCATGCCTGGAGGTGGTGAACCGCTGCGGTCTGAACGTCGTCGGCGATACCTTTGTTGGACTTCCGGGGATTGGCGATTCTCCCGGCGGCGTGACGGGCACGGTACTGCTCGCCGAGTCGCATCTGGCGATTCATACCTGGCCAGAACAGTCTGCGGTCACGCTTGACGTCTATGCAGGCAATTTTTCGACCAACAACAGCAAAAGAGCGTCGCAGCTGCTTGAGGCAATGACCGACTTGTTCGACCCTGCCGAAGTCAGCCATCAACGGCTGCAGCGCGGTGAAATCGGTGCAGCACACAGCGCTCACACCATGGGCCAGGAAAAGCTGAATGATCACAGTGCCTATGCCTACCAGCTTGGGCCGGTGCTGTACCGTGAGCAGTCCCCCTACCAGCTCATCGAGGTTCATGATTCACCACAGTTCGGTCGCTTGTTTCGGCTGGATGGCGACTACATGACATCGGAAAAAGAAGAATTTTTTTATCATGAAGCGCTGGTGCATCCCGCGGCCGCCAGTCACGGAAAAGTAAAGCGGGTACTGATACTGGGTGGTGGTGATGGGGGTGCGGCTGAGGAACTGCTGAAATACCCCAGTGTTGAACGCGTCATCATTGCCGAACTTGATGAAGTCGTCATCCGTGTTGCGCGCGACTATTTTCAAAGTATTCATCATGGCGCGCTGGATGACCCGCGCGTTGAAGTGCGCATTGGCGACGGACTCGCCTTTGTGCAGGATACAACCGAGCGCTTTGATCTCGTGCTGCTGGATCTCACCGATCCTGACACACCCGCATCAGCACTGTATACCGCTGAATTTTTTTCCTCCGTAAAAAAACTGCTCAACCCGGGTGGTGCAATGGTACTGCACACCGCATCGCCCATCTTCCGGCCTGATGTGGTGTCCATGCTGTACCAGCGGCTGCAGAAAAATTTCACTATCGTCGCACCGATGGGTCTTTACATACCGCTCTATGGTGCTTATTGGTCGTTCGCGGTGTGCAGCGAGAGCCTTGATCCAAGAAAAGCGTCATCGACCCAAATCGCAGAGCTCATTGCGTCCGCCAAACTGAAAGATCTTGAGTACTTTAATCCTTCCACCCACGAAGGGCTGTTTGCATTGCCTAACTACTTCCAAAAACTTGTAGCGAAATAAAAGCAGCCAGTAGGCCTGAGGCGTATTCTGGCGTTCCTTCTCCAAAAAAAACGACCCCCGAAGGGGTCGTATAAAAATAGGCTAATACGGAGACTAAATTGAACGTCTTGTTTTGTTGAGTATCTTGTAGATACCGCGCTGGTCCGGACGAACAGGTGTTGGTGCAACCTGCTCATTCGGATTTCACGCAAAAGCCGGACAAAACACCAGCGCCCTGCTTGAAACTTACTTCGGCAACTTGAATACCCTCAGCGCGCCGCCTCGTGGCACCACGGTGTTGGTACCCTTGTTGTGGTCGATGGCACTAGCCAGACGCTGAGCACTAACGCCCCGGCCTGCCTGAATAGCGATGGACTGCTCGCCATTGACTTCGTAGACGCTTGGCACGCCGATCACGCAGGACGGACGTGCGGTTTAGCCCATAAAATTACGATTTTGCACTCTGAATTCAGAATACACAAATGGTATCCGCACTTAAAATGGGTGTCAATCAAGCTTCTGACGAATTAATTGCAGTCTCACTTCAATAAAATTCAAGCGAGCACCGAAGCTCAGGAAATGCCAGATGAGGTGCAGAGCCGCCCACCGCTTGGCGTAGAATGCTGCACAGCAGCGAACGCCCGGCCAGATCCCTGTCCGGGCACCACGAACCCATTTCTCGATAGATCAGGAATATGAGCAGTCTGAAAGAAAAACTGTACGAACACTTACTGAGTCAGGTGTACTGCAAGCTCGGGGTGTCGCCAGTGCACGGCATTGGCGTTTTTGCGTTGCGCGACATACCCAAGGGAACCCAGCCGCTCAACAGCATGGTGAGCAAAAAGGAAATAAAATTTTCCCGCATCGAGCTCAAAAAAGTCCCGAGCAGCGTGCGCAAGCATCTGGCAAGTTTCTGTTTGGTGGAAAAAGGACGGGTGTTTGCGCCGGAAATCGGCATGAATGCGGTGAATCTGTCGATTTACCTGAACCACTCAAAGACGCCGAATTTGCGCTTCAATGAGAAAGATGTGCTTGAAGCTGTGCGCGACATCGCACGCAATGAAGAGCTATCGATTGATTACGACATCAGCTTCGGCGAAGAACACCTGTTTGGTGAAGATGATCCGAACTTCCGATCGAGCGGACCCGCCCGGAATTCCTGATAGTTGTCGTGCTGAAGGGGATGAATCGTCCTCGCCAATCCATTCAAGAACTGCGTCGCCTGGCGATCAGGCGGCGCAGTTCTTGAGCTGGAGAGATTCGCCGTGGCGATAGATCTGATTCAATTCTTCAGGTTTGAAATCGATTTTCAGCGGTGAAGTAGGATCCAGCGCCAGCGGATGGTCCGGATCGACCAGCGCCATTGCATAAATCGGCTCATAGTCAGTGACGAACAAGGCCTTGTAGCCGTAGTCGTCCACGGGACCGAGATTGTAGTAGCGCAGACCGTTGCGTGCAGCCCAGCGGCAAGCCAACAAGCACGCATAGTTGCCCGGCGAGCGTGTCTTGAAATCCCGATTCCACTGGCAGAAGCTGCCGTACAGCTGATCGTATTTAGGCAGGATGACCGAGACATCCGTCAACACCAACTCACCCTCGGGCGAGTGCATGCGCAAGACCAGCACCTCAAGATTTTTTACATAATCGAGAAACCCGGCAACCTCTTCGTCGGCGATGTAGCATTTTTCGAAATGCGCCCCACCCATCTCGAACATGTCGTCAATGGTCAGATCTTTGCCCTGAATGACCTCTTCGGTGTATTTGAAGCCCCGGTACTGCTTGTCGAACTCGCGGAATTTCCGGGAACGGCGCTCCTCACACCAGAACTCGTCGGATGCCGTGTCCACCAGGCCGTATTTGTCATTGATGGGCACACCGTAAGGGCTGTCCGGTGGCAGCGCATAGACCACGAAGGGCCGCGGTGCCATGGCAAGCATTTCGTCGCTGATGTCGATGTAGGGACACAGCGCGTCCCAGCGAGTCGTGTAGTAGAGGATGTCCTCGTGGTAGCTCTCGACGCAGAGATTTCTGGCGGTCCAGCTCTGGTTACCGACACGCATTACCCGCGGCGACTGACGGGCTTTCTTGATTTCGCCCAATCGGTATAGGGATCCGTTCATTCTGATGTGTCCTTATGTAAAGGTGCAATCGGAAGTTTTTTCAAATCAAAATAATCCGAGTCGATCTCGAAGTTATTTTTCAAAAACCCGGGATCGGATTTTTCCAGCCTGACGATTTCCTTTTTACAGGAAGCCAGGTGTCTGGATGCCTCGCTTTTTGAGTCTTTTAATTGGCGAACGTACTCCGGCATTAAAGGACAGTCCCTGTCGTAATGGACCGTCTTTGAGGCCGGATTATAAGCGAGTGGATAAAGCTTGCAACTGAAAGGTTTGGTGTCACCGAGCACGCAGCCGGTCGGGCCGAGATTCGCGCAGTTGGTTTCAATGCAGATACTGCCGTATTTTTTCTTTTCTTTTTGGGTCAGCGTTATTTCGAGGGGAGGATACTCCGCCTCGACGTAGCAGCATCGCCGACATTCTGCGCAGTGGTCAAATGGCATGCGCTATCCTGAAAGAATTACAGGCCCTTGATGGCATAGGCTACATCTGAAACGCGAGCCGGAACATGTCTTTTGTGGCGGCTGCGCTTTTTTAGGTAATTGATTATGGGCGTAAGATAACTCAATACAACCCGAAATGTCACAAACTATTTTCGTTTGTCAACCAATCTGTAATCGCAGCCGCCGAAAAAAATGACGGTCAGCGGCCCCGACAAGATGGATTCAAAACGGCGACCTGAGTAATTTCAGCGTGGCTCGGGCTTGAAAAGCAGACGCGCCTCGGCAGGATTGCGCGGGCGTTGAACCAAACCTACTCACGTATCAGGATCGCTTTTTTGCTGCGCTCGCTTGCGCTGCTCTCTTTTTACATCCCATATCTGGTGCACGCCAAAAAGCAGCACCAGTACAAATAGACCCAACTCGATCCACATACCCATGACTTCACCTTTCCAATAGCTTACAAAATATTCAGCTTCTAATACGATTTGCCTGCTGCAGATTCAGGCCAAGGCGACCGAATCGAAGAGCCTGCCTCATCACGTCAATGGCAAAACGCACGAATGAAGACAGTGCTATCCCCTTGGCAAGGCGGTCCAATGCGGCCCAAAGAGGCAGGCTATAAGCACTCGATCGCGGCATGCGCGACACGCGCGTTCCGAAAATGCTGCAAAAAAGGCAAAAAAAATCGACCCGCAGGTCGATTTTTTTGCAACCGAGGTTGCCGTACAGAGTAACCGGATTAACGGTTAGCGATGTACATGGTGATTTCGAAGCCGAAACGCAGATCAGTTGCTGCTGGTGTAGTCCATGCCATGATTATCTCCTAATGGTGTTACGGGGGGTTTATCAACTCGCTTTATCTGCGCCTTCACAAGACCGCAGACAGTGAGCGGATAATGCACCCGTGGCCGGGATTAAGCCATGAACGAATCCCGTAATTTAGGCTCATGATTTTCATTAGACGGGTAACTGCCATGACGGCGCGCCATGATAAATAAATTGAAACCTTCGGCAGACCCCGACGCCATCGTGCTGGGTGCAGGCATTGTCGGCATCACACTGGCGCTGCAATTACAGGGACGCGGGCGTCAGGTCTTGTTAATTGACCGGCAAGCTCCCGGCACTGCGACCAGTTTCGGCAATGCCGGCCTGATCGAGCGCTCGTCCGTATTTCCGTATGCATTCCCGCGCGACTGGCGCACTCTGATTGATTACGCGCTGCAGCGCAAAGCGGCTGCGCATTATCACGCGCGAGCCTTGCCCGCGCTGCTACCGTGGCTGGTGCGCTACTGGTTGCACTCCTCACCACAACGCTACCCGTCCGCCATCGCCGGTGCCCTGCCTTTGATTGAGCACAGCTGGAGCGAACATGAACCCTTGATCGACGCAGCAGGGGCACGTGCGCTCGTCAATGAACGTGGCTGGATCAAGGTATACCGAACAGCCGATAGCGAAGCAACCAGTCGATTGATGGCCCATCAGAGTCTGGCCTATGGATTGCGGGTGCGCGAATTGTCCTTGAGCGAACTACTGGCACTCGAGCCCGGCATCGGTGATGGCATCCGAGGCGGCGTGCATTATCCTGATTCACGACAAATCAGTGATCCGCATGCGCTCTCGCTTGCGTATCTTGAACTATTTAGGGAACGCGGCGGCGAATTCCGCATGGGCGATGCACGCAGCCTGCGCCGCGCCGCTGACAACTGGCAGATCGACACCCATCAGGGCCCTGCACAATCGCGCAATGTCGTCGTGACCCTCGGGCCCTGGGGTGAGGACCTCGCACGCCAGCTGGGCTATCGTTTGCCGCTGGGAAGAAAGCGCGGTTATCACAGGCACTTTGGTAACCAGGGCACTTCACTGCGGCACACTTTGGTTGACACGGACCATGGCTACGCGCTGGCGCCTATGGCACGCGGCATACGGTTGACTACCGGTGCCGAATTTGCAAAACGTGACGCGCCACCGACGCCCGTACAACTGCGCACACTGGAACCGATCGCGCGGCGTTTGTACCCGCTGGGTGCATCGCTCGATGACACACCCTGGCTGGGATCACGTCCCTGCACACCTGACATGCTGCCCCTGCTCGGGCCGGCACCACGCCACGCGGGGGTGTGGTTCAGTTTTGGGCATGCGCATCACGGACTCACGCAGGCAGCATCCAGCGGCCGACTGCTGGCGGAGATGATGTGCGGATTGCCGACCTATGCGGATCCGACGCCCTACCGGGTGGACAGGTTTTAATTAACAAGGGAACTGCCATGGCCATCACCGGAATGAATCATTTCACCATCGTCACTGACGCGCTTGAAGAAACCGTTCGGTTTTACGAGGAATTACTCGGGCTAAAAACGGGCTACCGACCACCCATGTCATTTCCGGGTGCCTGGATGTACTGCAATGATGCACCGGTGCTGCACATCGTGGACAAAGGGGTGCTACCTGCAGAAAAAGCCGGCATATTGGACCACATGGCTTTTTCTGCAACTGACTTGAACGACACGCTGAGCAAGCTGAAATCCCATGGGCTTGCTTTCGATTTGCGGCGCCAGCAAGCGACGGGCGTATGGCAATTATTTTTTCATGATCCCAACGGCGCGCGCGTGGAACTTGATTTTGACGCAAATGAGGAACACGCAGGCTAACCGCCACTGCATTTTCCTCAGTTGAATCCCGCCTGATGCAGCATGGGCTTCCCCTACCTTCGATCAAGGGCTCGTGTCAGTTTCCATTGCCACGACGACCCATTTTCCCTCTACCTTGCCCAGCGAAAAACGAATCTTGTCGCCGACCTTGAGCTTATCAACAGGCACCGTATCGGCAACCCGAAACGCCATCGTCATGGCGGCCATATCCAAATCAGGAATGGCCTCGTGCCTGATCGTGAGCTTGCGGGTTCCGCTATCGATGCGGCGTATCTCGCCTTTGGTCATGCTGTTGGTCTGCGCCGCATGCGCCGCGTGCGACCCATGCGACTCATGCTCATGATGATTGGCCCAGACGGTGGTTATCGTGCAGCTCAGTAACAGAGCGATGGCAGGTGCGAGCGCCCGAGAAATGAATTGATGCATTTGAATGCTCCTTTGAGTGAGGATGAAAAATAATTCAATGGCCGCTGTGGCCTGAGGATTTTCGACTGGGCGGCTTGATTTCGACCGGCGCTGTATTTGCCGGCTTGACCTGCGCGGGCATGGACTGACCGCCTGCACTATCCCGAGTGGATGGTTCAGGCAGTTCACCCGTCCATTCATAGGCAACCGACCCCGGTGGATGCTTGTACCAGCCCGGGTCGCTGTAGTCACCCGGCTTTTGATCCGCACGTACTTGCAGCATCGTGAACATACCCCCCATTTCCACGCTGCCGAAAGGTCCGTCACCGGTCATCATGGGCAAGGTGTTTTCGGGGAGTGGCATCTCCATCTCCGCCATATCACCCATGCCGCGCTCGCCCATGACCATGTAGTCTGGCACCAGCTTGCTGATTTTTTCTGCGATACCGCGGTGATCCACACCAATCATGGTCGGTACCTTGTGGCCCATCGCATTCATCGTGTGATGCGATTTATGACAATGAAATGCCCAATCGCCCGGCTCGGTCGCATCGAATTCAATCGCACGCATCTGACCCACGCCAATATCAACGGTCACTTCTGGCCATCGCGATGCCGGCGGGGTCCAGCCACCATCGGTACCCGTCACCGTGAACTCATGTCCGTGCAAATGAACCGGGTGATTGGTCATGGTGAGATTCCCCACACGGACGCGGACTCGATCATTCTGACGCACGCGCATCGCATCAATGCCGGGGAAAACGCGGCTGTTAAAACCCCAAAGATTAAAGTCCAGCATGGTGTTCACCTGCGGGGTTGCGCTACCGGGCGTGATGTCGAAGCTATTCAGCAAGAAAACAAAATCACGATCGACACGCATGAAATTTTCATCCTTCGGATGCGTAATCCAGAAGCCCATCATGCCCATCGCCATTTGCACCATTTCGTCCGAATGCGGGTGGTACATGAACGTGCCCGCGCGTCTTGCTTCGAATTCATAGACAAAGGTTTTACCCACGGGTATGCGTGGCTGCGTCAGACCCGCCACGCCGTCCATGCCATTGGGCAGCCGTTGTCCATGCCAGTGCACGCTGGTGGCTTCGGGCAAACGGTTGGTGACAAATATACGGACACGGTCACCCTCCACCACTTCAATCGTCGGCCCCGGTGACTGACCGTTATAGCCCCATAGATTGGCATTCATGCCGGGTGCAAATTCACGCACCACGGGTTCGGCCACCAGATGGAATTCCTTGATGCCCTGATTCAGCCGCCAAGGCAGCGACCAGCCATTGAGCGTGACCACCGGATGAAACGGTCGGCCATCTCCGGGCAAAGGCGGCGGTGTGGTCTTGGCATCTTTCATTACGGCCGCCTCGGGCAAGGCAGCAGCGCCTGCCCTGCTGACCAGCCCGGCACCCAGCGCCAGCACCCCTGCGTCTCGAAAAAAATCCCTGCGTGTCACCATGATCGTCTCCTGTCAGTGCGCTGCGGTGGCAGACGCGGCCGGTGCCTGCATACTGCCTGCAGCCGGCATCAATGGGGTACCCAAACTACCGCCATGCATGGCGAAATTCAGCTCGGTGTCGGCAATCCAGAAGTCACGCTGCGCTTCGATCGCTGCATTGATGCTGGTGATCTGCGCGCGCGCATCGGTCAGCAGCTCAAATACACTGACCAGCATGCCGTTGTAACGCAGCAGAACTTCCTCGGAGACGCGCTTTCTGAGGGGCACAATCTCGTCCCTGTAGCGGCGCGACACTTCAAAGTTTGTGCGATAGGCTGCATAGTATTCACGGACCTCCGAGCGCGCCTGAACGGCGACATCTGCGGTTCGCATCATCGAGCGCATGTAAATCGCCTCGGCGCGGCGTGTGCGTGCGGTACCCCAGTCAAACAAGGGCAGACTGAGCTCCACCTCATAGCCATCGGCGCGCGGCTCACCGTTGGCGCTCTTGTTTTGGTAGCCAGCCTCGAGCACGTTCACGAAACGCGTCGCGCGGGTCAGACCCAGCGTGCGCGCGGTGTACTCGGTTTCCATTTTGGCTGCCTGCACATCCAGTCGTCTCGCGATCGCCGTATTTTCGATATCCGCCGGTGTATCGGGCTGTTCAGGCAAGGCGGGCAGACGATCGGGCAAGCTGATCGTCGCTTGCTCACCCGACAATCCCATCAGGCGTATCAGTTTCTCGCGGCTGGCAGTAGCACTCTGCTCGGCACGCGCCAGTTGTGCCGTGACCTCGACGTGGAACACCTGCTCGCGCGCCTGATCCAGTTTGCTCCAATTGCCCACCCCTGCCATGCGTTGCGCAAGCTCGGCGCTCGCCTCGGTTGCCTGCGCTGCCTGTCGCATATAACTCAGGGTTTGATTCGCAGCGACCGCCTGAAAGTAGGCACGACGCGTGTCGGTTACCAAGCGGATCACCTGCAGGGCGGTCTGCAGTTGCACCTGACTGAATCGACGCTCTTCGATCGCGCGACGCAACGGCAGGGTCAGCAGACCTGCCAGATCGAACAACACCGTACGCTCAGTTTCAGTGCCATCATTGCCCGACAGACGACCCAAGGAAAGACGTGGATTGCGCAAACGCCCGGCTTGCACCAGATCGGCTTCGGCAACGCCCAGATCGGCCAGCGCAACCTGCAATCGTTTGTTGTTGAGCAGCGCGACCTGCACGGCGCGATCGGGCGTCAGACCGCTGGCAAGTAATTGGGCGACTTGGTCTCGCGCCGCTTCCGAGTTGCGTTGAACACCAAACCCAGCGCGATCCCGGGTAAGTGAAGACACACGATCCAGACCACCATCGGGTGAAAAACCGGCGCAACCTGACAGCACGACCGCACACGCGAACATGGACCAGGCACGAGCCATTGATTTGGATTTCATGAAAAACCTCGACACAAAGTGAATGCTTGCCCGTAGCAAGCGAGCATGACAGCGCTGACACGCCATCAGGCTGCGTGTCAGGTCAGAGCGATATGGAAGGCTTTGGGAGGTCGTTCAGGCTTTTCGGGGATGTGGAAGGCCACTCGGATGGACACGGCCTTGAAAGCATTCAGCACATAAGAAACTGGGCTGGCCTCAATAGCAGCAGGCGGTGGCGCAGCAGCGCCTGTCATGCAGCACTTCGCACAATCGGTACAGGAAGCCTTCGAGTGCGGCGCGGGCTTCGCCACGGCCTTTTCCGTCTTGTCCAATGAGAAATGCCCGGCATGATGCGTCTGCTGGTGGCCGTGATGGTGCTGATGGGCTTCAGGGGCAGTTTCAGCAGCCAGCGGCAGTGCCCGCGCATGATGCGAGACCATACCCACTGACCGCGCAAATGCCAGCGCGCCCTGCACCGGCAAGAGGCAGCAAAGCAGAACAATCATCAGATGACGTGCGCTTGGATACATGAGCTCAACTTAACACAGTTGAACATTCGGCACAAAATCCCTCTCGGACTTCAACGTTCAAAAGTCGCGCGTTAGCCGAAGTTGGCCGCTTTGCGTGTATGCGGGAACGCGCAAGCCCGAGGATGCATTCTGGCCGAGCGTCGGGTGGTGGATCAAGCAGAATCCAAGGTCGGGTTTACTCCACCTGAAATTCGAATTTCTGTTTTCTGCAATCAAGGGTATTAATGTAATGAAAAGAAAAGCGCGCACCATTTTCAGCGCCAACGCGCAGTCGCATTTTGTTACGACCAACGACATCCCCTTCTTCATCTTTGACCGCTACCGAAAAGCTGCCGCGAAACGGCTGACCACCTTTGTTGACGAGCACACCACCGATATTGTAGTCAACACAATAAACCCGCTTGACGACTAACTCGGGGTTGTTCGTTTTCAGGGTTTCGGCGCAGACCAGCGCGGGAAACAGCAAGCCAGCAATGGCGGCGATCATGCGGTTCCGGTGTTTCATCGAACGAATCTCCTGTGGTAAAGATTGCCGACCATCCCGGACATCCCGGGCGATCGCTAACTCAATGCATAACGCTTCACGGCATCTTCATTCCATGCCATGCCCAGCCCAGGACCACGCGCGGTCACCTGACCATCAATGATCTGGTAGGGCTGCGCCAGCGCTGGCGAACCAAAATCCATGAACTCCAGCCAGTGACAAGTGGGCGTCACTGCCAGCACATGCGCACTAGCCTCGATGAATAAATGACTCGATACCGGCATTGATGCCGCGCGCGCCATACCCATCACGGACAGCCACCCGGTAATACCGCCGATCTTCATCAGGTCTGGCATCATCATGTCGCAGGCGCCGGCACTGATAGCGCGCTCGGCGTCACGCGGAAACCACCAGTTTTCACCGGTCTGTATGTTCGCATCGACCGACGCTCTGACCAGCGCATGGCCTTGCAGATCTTCTGCGGCCACTGGCTCTTCCACCCAGTGCAGATCAAACGGCTCAAGCAAGCGAATGCGTCGAATGGCTTCAGTCGGCTGCAGACTCTGATTGAAATCCACCATCAGCGCTGTCTTTGGCCCGATCATTTGACGAATTTCACGCGTCACATGAATATCGCGCTGCACATCCGGATCGCCAAGCTTGATCTTGATGGCGCGAAAACCCTGCGCCATCGAGTGCTCGATCGCTTTCGCATCATGCACAGGATCCACCATGCCGTAGCTGTCGTAGGCCCACACCGGTTTGGCCTCACCACCCAACAAAGCGACCACTGGCTGGTTGACCGATTTACCGAGTGCATCCCAGTACGCCATATCCAGCGTCGAAGCCACCATGCCCAGCAAGCCCTGCATGCCGAGCAGGCGATAGCGCTGCTCGAGTTGCTGCATGCGCGCCACTGGCGCCACGGTTTTTCCTGTCAGATCCGGCTTGATCTCATCAATCAAGGACAACAACGGCCGCAATGTGACGGGCGTATAACCAAACAAATAAGCGCTGCCGGTGACGCCCTGCTCGGTCAGCACATCAATCAGAATCAGCGGTGATACATCCACCGATCCAGAGGCTGTTCTGACCGGGCGAGCGAGCGGCGCCACGATGGCGCGAGCGCGGATATCGCGAATAAGCAGACTGTCCATGTAATTCCTGTTCAATAAGTGAATCGACCGAGCAAGGCCGAATTTTAATCGGGCATCAGTAGATCGCGCACAAGGGGGAATAAATTTCATCCATTCCGGCAAACCATCCATGAAACACTAGTACCCACTATCGTTCCGGGATGCATTCTCATGCATGACAGCCAGGGTGCGCCTGCGCCAACTCCGGGCCGCTGGCAACCCAAAGCTGCATGCTAAGCTCGGCACACCTCGATCTCAAGGAGAAATACCATGGCGACTGTTCCTCTGTTGTCGTACGCCGATGCCAGCCCCCAAGCCCGTGCGGTCTTTGATGACATCAAGCGGGTTCGCGGCGTTGATGATGTGAATAATTTCTGGAAGGCGCTGGCTCACTCGCCCGAATTGCTGCAAGCCGTGTGGTCACAGGCGCAGGCAGTGATGAAGCCGGGTGCCCTGGACGCAATGACGAAGGAGCTGATCTATATCGCTGTGTCAGCCGCCAACGGTTGCGAGTACTGCGTGCATTCCCACACAGCGGCCGCGCGAGCCAAAGGCATGACGGACACACAGCATGCAGAACTGTTGGCCGTCATCGGCATGGCCAGTCAGACCAATGCCTTGGTCAACAGCCTGCAAGTACCCGTCGACGACGCCTTCAAAAAATAAAGGCAAACGCCAACGGTCAAATTCAGGGATAGCGTACCCAGCCTTTGGCGGGCGCGTTCTGCTCGGCGCGCTCGGCAGGTTTGGGGTTGGGCGCAGCGGTCGAGTGGTGCTCGGCGGCGACCTCGGTTTTTTCAGGCATGCCGGATGAATGGTGGCTGGTAATCAACCACTGAGAGCCAATTTTGCGGTACGAAAATGAGTACCGCGCCTTGACCATCGTTCCATCGGAAAACCGGAACGTATAGAGCCCGGCATCGGTCGCACTGTTGCAGTCGACGTCAATCATCCGATCATCGATCGTGCCCTCCGGACGACGTACGAGGAAGTGTGCAAAGTAATCTTCTTTTTCCGCCGTGGTGAATCGCGCGCGATTCGACACGGTCGGCAAAAGAACGGAACCGGGCGCATAGTTGGCCGCCACTTTTTTAGGATCACCCGTGCGCAGCGAGGCATTCCAGCGGTCGAACAGCGCCGCAACTTCGGATTTCAGGGGCGGGTTGCAATAGTCTGACGATGGCTCGGCTGTGGCAGATTTTGCAGGTGTGTTGTGGCCATCGGCATGCGTATCCGCATTAGGGTGCGCTGCGGTTGCAGCCGGCGCTGCGTGACTTTCACTACTGTCGTCGGCGTCATTGACCACCAGCGCTTGTTTGGGCGCCACGCCTGAAGGCATGCTCGGGCTGCGCTTTGCTGCCGGTGCCGCTTTGGGTGATTGATCGACGGGCTTCGCAGCGGCATCATGCCCGCCATGCGCTGCATGCGTTGCATCCGCTGCAGGTGCATCCGGGGCACCCTGTCCGGCCTTTGCCTCGGGGGCAGAGGATGCATTTGCCTCAGCCGGATTCGCGGCTGCATTGACTGGCATGCTGCGTTCCTTCACACGCAGGCGCTTGCTGCCCGACCCCTCGCTCGCGTTCGGAGCGGCCTGTGCCGCATTGTTGGCATTGGCATCAGCCGCATCCTTGCCACCCTGTGCTTCGGGTTGCGCGCTGTGAGTGGGCGCCTTGTGCTGTGGTTTTGCGCGCGCAGGTTTGCGCGATTTTCTAATCACGGCCGGTTTGGCAGGCTCATCTGCGGACTGCGATGTCGCGTCCTTCGCCGCCGTGTCCTTGACCGCGCCGTCTTTCGGGGCCGCCTCTTTTACCGGCGCAGCGTGGTCATCATGTTGTGCATCTGCCGCAAGGGCCGCGGCGCTGGCCAGCATCAGGATCACAACGGTCCCGGTCAATTTATTGAAGTTCATCCTGTTTTCCTTCACAAAGCGAGTGAAGCTCTGAAACGCTCGGTTCCGGCCACTTCGACAGTGTTCCGCAACCCACGGGTTTGCATGCCAACTCGTGCCACAGCCACGAGAATTATCAAAAGCGTAAAACAATGACGTCGGCAACACATTTAATTTTTACCGACCAAAACTCTGGTCATGGATAATCGAACCGTCGATGCTTTTCTGTAGCCCCTGACACAAACAAATATACGTACTCGGGCTAAAGATTTGCAATGCTCGGCTCGATTCTCCGAGTGTCGGTTATGTTTTTACTGTGGTGGCGCTGGAATTATTTCATTTTTAACAGCGTTTTATCAGGCATGGTGGGTTTTCGGTACGTGACGAAGAGTCATGCGCGGCAGTCTTGTTATCAAAGGAGAAAAAAGTGGCTGAACAAATCATTGAGACGCTGCCTGGCGAGCTGCATCAGGCAGACTGCCCATGCTGTACCCCGCTGGTATCAGCGACCTCGCGTCGCCAGTTTCTGGCAACCGGCGCCGCAGTGCTGGCTGGCGGCATGATGGGTTTCGTACCGGGACGGTCGATGGCGGCCGGCGGCAACTACGAGGCCATGCTGGTCAATTGCATCGATCCTCGCTTCACCACGTTGAGCTGGCAGTACATGGGCCTGCTCTCCGGCGTGGACCGCGAAAAGCTGGGTGACAATTACAGCCATTTCGTGATGGCGGGTGGCCCACTCGGCGCAGTTCATCCGAAGTTCGCCCCTTGGCATAAAACCTTTTGGGACAACCTCGAAATCACGGTCGCTTTGCATCACATCAAACGTGTGGTTGCATTGTCCCATCGTGACTGTGGCGCAGCCAAACTGGCCTTTGGCGCAGCGGGCGTGGCCGAGAAAGAAGTCGAGACAGGATCGCACGGTGAAGCGCTCGCGATGTTCCGCAAGGAAGTCAACACGCGTCATCCCAAACTGAGCGTGATCACCGGCATCATGGATCTGACCGGCCGGGTTGATCTGGTCGGTTAAGCACAGCAGAAAACACCGGTAGTACGCACGAAAAAAAATCCCGGGCCACGAGCCCGGGATTTTTCCATTGAAATCACGCTGCCGCTTTGCGACCCGCGATATATTTCACACCCGTGGGACCGTAAGTTTCGGTATGCATGATGTTGGCATTCAGATGAAAGGTATCGCCGGCGCAACAATGCGTTTCCTTGCCGTCCACGACTACCCGGATTTCACCCTCGAGAATCATCGCCTTGGCCTCGAAAGGATGACTGTGCAAATCCATCGAGATATTTGCCTCACGCTCGACGACCACGACTTCAAAGCCTTCGCTTTCCAACATGGTCTTGAATGCTTGCTGATCCATTTTGTCTCCTCGTTATTTATTTCGTTGAAATCAGTTTTACCAGTGTCAGAAGCGTCTGATTGACTGGCGTGGGTATACCCAGTAACGCTCCCTGTCTGCACACATAACCATTCAGATAATCAATCTCGTTCGGTTTGCCACGAGCCACATCCTGCGCGGTTGATGAATACTGTGTCGCCATGTTGCTTGAAACCTGCCTGACGATTTCATAGCTGTCACCCGGCACCTGCACACCCATTGCCTTCGCGACAGCAAGGCACTCGGTCACCACGGTGTGCATTAACTCGCGCACGCCGGAGACTTCCACCAGCTTGCCGTAAGGCTGCTGGGCAATGGCAGACAGCGCGTTGTACGCGCAATTGACGATCAGCTTGCCCCATAGAATACCGATAATATTCGTTGACACCTGTACCGGCACACCTGCTTCAGTACATGTCGCTGCGAGCTGCTCGCTCTCAGGCGAATCACCTATTGCGAGTTCACCCCGGCCATGATGTTTGAGATGGCCCGGGCCGGCCATTTCAGTGGCCACGTAGACCACGGCAGGTATCACTCGCTGAGGCAAAACACGCTTCAGCGTCTCTGCATTCTCCACGCCATTTTGCAGCGACAGAATAATCGCATCCGGCGATAAATACGGCAGCATGGCCTGCGCCGCACTTACCGTATCGGTTGATTTCACACAAAACAGCACCACGCGCGCTGAAGCGATATCACTTACCTCGGTGCTCGCCTGGAGTTTTACGTACTCGGTAAAACTCTGCGTCTCCAGCAACAGTCCCTGCTGCTGGATGGCATCGACATGAGACGGACGCCCGATCAGAGTGACAGGGTAGCCAGCACGCGCGAGCATGCCGCCGAAATAACAACCGACCGAGCCGGCACCCATGACGGCGATGGTGTTTTCTGATTGGATTGCTGAGAGCATGCTGGATCTGCTGAGTGTTTCTATCAAAATAACGCGGCGAACCGCTGTGACCATTAGTCGCCCAGGAGGCGTTATCAAAATGAGCGTCGCGAAGCGGCGCGTTTGCTGGCAAGCCGGGGGGCCGCAGACAGTGCAAATGCACGGCAGGACAACCCCAACGCCACTAGCCGCATTTTGATACAAAGTCTGAATATACAGGAAGCGGCTGACAGTCCTTCCGCAGCCGGGATGGCGCGGCATCGTATACTGGGTTTTACGTATCCCATGCCGCAGGAGAGATGAGTGAAAACGAGACCATGGCGCGTCATGCTGTTTTGGATCATGAGCCTGATGGCCGGCCTGCCCGCGCTCGCAGCCGACTGGAGCGGCACCCGAAACATTGTTCTTTCCAATGCAGCCGGTGAGCGTCAAACCATCGGTCAGGTCATTTTTTCTGATGCCGATCAGGGAAAAACAGCATTCCGGATCACCATGTCATCCACCATGCAGGATTATTTTCTGGCGATGCGTCCGTTTCTCTGCCTGACCGGCCCCGTGCAACGTCTTTGCTGGTTCCCGGTGCATAACGAAGCAGCGCTGATCAGCAAAGACGATTTGCTGCCGCTGGAATACGCGCTCATGTTCATGCGAACCCGTTCCACGGACCTGCACGTGAACCCCTTCAATGGTTTGTACTATCGTCTGCGCGTTGAAGACGGCCGTATCGCTGGCACGCTGTTCGAGGTCGACATGGCACCTTTCATTGCGCCCGATGTGCTGCCGGTCGAACAAAGACAACGCCCTCTGAAGGCGAAGGATTTTTATGATGCCGCCGTTATTCGCAGCAGCCCGCAAGTGCAGCTTGAGTTCTTCTTCGCGATTGAGCGCTACCATCATGCAAATCGTCATCAGGCTGCGGGTGTGTGCCGGCAGACCCGGACGGGTCCAGATTTCACCCCATGCGTAGCGCGTGATCAGATCCTGAAAATCACTCGTCAAGTCAGTACGATTGGCCTGCGCCCGGTCTACATGCGCGTCGCCGAGTACCTGGCGGCGCTTTTGCATACCTTGTTCGTAGCGTTCTTTTTCATCCATGTGCACTTTCCTTGCTCAACATGAAAGCGAGCACATTCTGCGTAAACGCTTGCGCCACTTCCCAGTTCGATAAATGCGCGGCATTCAGCGCCACATATTGTGCGCCCTGAATGGCGCGGGCAATCAGCTCGCCATGCTCGGGGGGCGTGGATTTGTCATGCCGGCCAGCGATCACCAGGGTGGGTGCAACTATTTTTGACAACGCGGTCCGCTGGTCCATATCGCGCACTGCGGCACAATTCGCTACATAACCTTCGACGGACATACTGGCCAGCATGCGTCTGACGCGCTCGACCTGCGCCGGCGCATGCGCAAGAAAATCTGGCGTGAACCATCGATCGAGTACCGTATCGATAATCGAGGCCACGCCTTCCTGACGAACTTTGCTGATACGCGCATTCCACACTTCGGGCAAACCAATCGCCGCACTGGTGTTGCATAGTGCGAGCCGATCAATACGTTCAGGCGCATGAATGCCCAGCCACATACCCGTCATTCCCCCCATCGACAGTCCGCAAAAATGGGCACGCTGAATCTGGAGCGCATCCAGCAGTGCCAGCACGTCGCCACCGAGCTGGGCAATCGTGTAAGGACCCGGCATGACTTCAGACAGGCCGTGACCGCGCGTGTCGTAACGCAGCACTCGGAAATGCTCAAGCAAAGCGGGCAATTGCGGCAGCCACATGTCCAGTGTGGTACCGAGTGAATTTGACAGGACCAGTACGGGCGCATCTTCGTTGCCCGGAGCTGCTTCGAGCACATAATGCAGTTTACCGCTGGCTGTCTGAATGAACGGCATAGTGACTCCTCGCGATAGCTTGTTAGAGCGTATTCATGTTTGTCATGCCTTGCGCTGACGGTGATGTGCGAGCACCCGATCGACAAACGCAGATGCTTCACCCAGATAGTGTGCGGGATCAAACAGGGCTTCAAGACGTGACGCAGAAAATCCTTCGGGTATGCGCGGATCTGACTTGAGAACTTCGAACAGTGAGCGACCACTTTCCACCGATTGGTGACATGCCTCCTCGACGAACTCATGGGCTGCTGCGCGGCCCATATCTTGCGCAAGCGCCAGAGATACCGCTTCGGCCATGGCCAATCCCCGGGTGATATCCATATTGGATCGCATGCGCGCCGCATCGACTGAAAGACCGGACATCACCTCGCGCAAATGATTCAGCGCAGCCGAGGTCAGTGATGCAATCTCCGGCAGGGTGTCCCATTCAGCCTGCCAGCCACCGAGTGCGCGCTCCTGCTCCTGCACCATCGCCGTTAGCATGGTCGATACCAGCCCCGGCACGCGCGTCGCGCAAGCGAGTACTGCGGAGCAAGCGACCGGATTGCGTTTGTGTGGCATGGTGGATGAACCGCCACGTCCGTGCGCGAGAGGTTCGGCAAGTTCAGCGATTTCAGTTTGCGCGTGCAGCGCAATGTCGCGCGCGATTTTACCGAGCGTGCCGGTCAGTAGCCCAAACGTCGTGGCAACCTCGCCCATCCGATCCCGGTGCGTATGCCAGGGCAGTGCCGGCAGTGTCAGTGACAAATCCTTGGCGAGCGTAGTCGCGACGGCCAATCCACTGTGACCCAGACTGGCCAAGGTGCCTGTGGCACCACCAAACTGCAACACGCACACGCGGGTGCGCATTGCCTGCAAGCGGTCTTGATGACGCATGATGGCGTCCAGCCATCCCGCAATTTTCAGACCGAGTGTGATGGGCTGCGCATGTTGCATCCAGGTGCGACCCATCAAAATGGTCGCACGGTGGTGATGCGCCAGCGATGCCAGCGTGTCGGCCAGTTCGGCCAAATCGATCGTGATCAGATCAATCGCATCGCGCAATTGCAACACGCGTCCGCTGTCAATCACATCCTGACTGGTGGCTCCCCAGTGCACATAACGCGCAGCGTCTTCATCCGTAATGGCGACCACTGCTGTCAGTTGTCTCACCAGGGGAATGGCGAGGTTACCCGCACTGCGGACTGCTTTCGCCAGCGCATCGGTGTCAATCAGATCTGCCTTGCACGCATTCACAATCGCTGCCACGGCACTGTGGGGGATTACCTCTTCGACAGCAAGCGCGCGCGCCAATGCTGCCTCGACATCCAGCATGCGCTGTATCGTATTCCTGTCAGAAAAAACAGGCTGCATGGGGTCGCTGGAAAACAAGCCGTCAGTCAGTGATGCAATATTCATGATTTCAGACTTGGATCACAGATCAAAGAAGACGGTTTCATTGGCACCCCCTCCGATGACGATGTTCCTGCCTTGCCTGCGGTATGACACGCATGACGGGGTCAGACGCATGATCGTCACCCGAAAAATACAGCCGCGTGACCAACTGCCGCAATAAACCGCGCGCAAAGACATTGACCAGGATATGAGGTGCCTGTAATTGCCCATTCAGCGCAGGTACCACCCCGGGCTTAATCGTCGTGAACACAAAGTCACCCTGCTGATCCGTTGGCTGACGACCAAAACCGCTGAATCCTTCGTCCAGAGGCAAGTCTCGCGTATCTGCGGGATGGGCATACTTGCCGTGCGCATTCGCCTGCCAGAGTTCGATCATGCCATCCGGTACGGGTTGACCATCGGCATCCAGCAATTTTCCGTGAATCGTGATGCGCTCTCCTTCGACAGAGGCGGGCGCAAGATCACGGGTATTCAGCCAGTCAAGTCCGATGTGGAGATAGGGACCAACGGTCTGTGAGGGCGTGAGTTGATCGCTCATGTCAGCGCTCCATCGGCGTGGCATGCTGACCACGCAGCACAATATCAAACTGAAAGCCCAGCGCACATTGCGGCTCGGTCAGGTCCCATCTGAAATTTGCAACCATGCGCTGCCGTGCTTTCTCGTCGGGCGTGCTCTGATAAATCGGATCAAAGGCCAGCAGCGGATCACCGGGGAAATACATTTGCGTCACGAGCCGTGTTGCAAACGCAGGACCGAAGAGAGAAAAATGAATATGTGCGGGTCGCCAGGCATTCGGATGATTACCCCAGGGATAGGCACCGGGGCGAATGGTAAGAAAGCGGTAGTTACCCTGGGCATCTGTCAATGTGCGACCGGCACCGGAAAACATCTGCATCCCGTACGCAACCCGCCACGATAATGCGCTCGCCCAGGGGCTCAGCTGCATGCTGGCGCGTGAGATCTGCATCCTGCGCCTGAACCCGCTCGTGACCAAACACCGGCCCCGTCAATTCGGATAGCGATTGCGGCAGTACGATCAGCGGCTGTGATGGGGAGCGTTTGACGGTTGATGCATACGGCGGATACAGGTAATCGGGTTGCGCACCCGGGGCTGCTCGACGGTAGGGAAGCAATTCAGACATCGACATTCCTTGTATACGTTTCCCGACGGAGTTTGAATTCCTTGTTTGCATGGCACGCCGCGGCATGCCTGCCTCATGCAGTCACACGCGTTCAATCATCACGGCGATACCCTGCCCCACCCCAATGCACATGGTGCAGAGCGCGTAACGTCCACCCGTGCGGTGAAGCTGATACATCGCTGTCGTCACTAGCCGCGCACCACTCATGCCGAGCGGATGACCAAGGGCGATCGCACCACCATTCGGATTGACGCGCGGGTCGTTGTCGGCAATGCCCAACTGACGCAAGACGGCCAATCCCTGCGCGGCAAACGCTTCATTGAGCTCGATCACATCCATCTGATCCAGAGTCATCCCGGTCTGCGCCATCAGCTTTTGTACCGCAGGCACAGGACCTATACCCATCACACGCGGCGCCACACCGGCGGTTGCCATGCCAACCACGCGTGCCTTTGGGGTGAGCCCGAAACGCCTGGCATTTTCTTCATCGGCCAGCAGCAACGCGCACGCACCATCATTGACGCCTGACGCATTTCCCGCTGTGACCGTACCGTCAGGACGTACGACGCCTTTAAGTTTGGCAAGTGCCTCGACACTGGTCACACGCGGATGCTCATCATGCATCACCGTAATCGGGTCGGCTTTTTTCTGAGGAATGATAACCGACACAATTTCATCTGCCAGACCACCAGAGGCTTGCGCGGCAGCCGCCTTGTTTTGGCTGGCTACAGCAAACAAATCCTGATCGGCGCGGCTGATCTGATAATCCGTGGCGACATTCTCTGCCGTTTCCGGCATTGCATCGACACCATACAAGGCCTTCATTTGCGGATTGACGAATCGCCAACCGATGGTGGTATCGAAGATGTGCGCATTGCGCGAGAACGCCGTATCGGCCTTACCCATGACAAACGGGGCACGCGTCATGGACTCAACGCCCCCGGCGATCATCAAATGCGCATCCCCTGACCTGATGGCGCGAGCGGCCGTACCCAGGGCATCCATACCGGAACCACAGAGCCGGTTGATCGTCGCTCCCGGTACATCAATAGGCAAGCCAGACAGCAGCGATGACATGCGCGCCACATTGCGGTTGTCTTCGCCCGCCTGATTCGCACAACCAAAAATCACCTCGTCGACGACGCTCCAATCAACGGTAGGGTTGCGCTCTTGTAGTGCGCGCAAGGGTATGGCACCCAGGTCGTCCGCCCGAACATCTTTCAATGCGCCACCGAAGCGGCCAATGGGCGTGCGTATTGCATCGCAAATGAAAGCATGCTTCATGAGTGAGTCCTGAATTGAAATGAAATCAAATGAAAAACCGCGTGCGTGACATCACACAGAACTCATGGGTACACCGGAGATGCGCTGAAGTTCGTCCAGCGTCAAACCCGGCGCCATTTCACGCACCATCAGGCCGTCGCCCGTAATGTCGATCACTGCCAGATCGGTGTAAATGCGCGACACGCAACCCACTCCGGTCAGGGGATAGGTACAGCGTTCCACGATTTTGCTCTCGCCTGCTTTGGTTTGATGCTCCATCATCACGAACACACGCTTGGCACCCGTAGCCAGATCCATCGCACCGCCGACGGCGGGAATCGCATCCGGCGCACCCGTGTGCCAGTTCGCGAGATCACCCGAACGCGACACTTGAAAGGCCCCCAGCACGCAAATATCCAGATGACCGCCACGCATCATCGCAAATGAATCTGCCTGATGAAAATACGCCCCCCCTGTCAGCAAGGTCACCGGCTGCTTGCTGGCATTGATCAGATCACCATCTTCCGCACCGGCTGCCGGTGTCGGTCCCATGCCCAGTATGCCGTTCTCGCTATGCAGAAAAATATCTTTCGATGTCTCGAGATGATTGGCGACCAAGGTCGGCAAACCAATGCCAAGGTTGACATAACAGCCTTCGGGAATATCTTTGGCTATACGTTGTGCGATTTCATCGCGCGTAAATCGCTTCATTGACCGCCTCCCGCCACGTGCACCACTCGCCTGACAAAAATACCGGGCGTCACAATCACTTCAGGATCCAACTCGCCCAGCGGCACCACATGATCGACCTGCGCGATCGTGCACTTTGCAGCCATGGCCATGATGGGACCAAAGTTGCGCGCGGCCTTGCGGTAAACCAGATTGCCCCAACGATCAGCCTTCCAGGCTTTGATCAGTGCGACATCGGCATGAATAGGCGACTCCAGCACATAGTGACGTCCATTGATAAGACGAGTTTCCTTGCCTTCGGCAAGCTGCGTGCCATAGCCAGTCGCCGTGAAAAATCCGCCGATACCCGCACCGGCGGCACGAATGCGTTCTGCCAGATTTCCTTGCGGAGTCAGTTCCAATTCGATCTTGCCGCTGTGGTAGAGCCCATCGAACACATACGAATCTGTCTGACGAGGGTAAGAGCAAATGATTTTGCGCACGCGGCCGGCGGCCAATAAGGCTGCAAGACCGGTGTCACCATTGCCCGCGTTATTGTTCACAATGGTTAAATCGCCGGCACCCTGAGCAATCAGGGCATCCATCAGCGCGCCGGGCATACCAGCGCTACCGAACCCGCTAATCATCACCGTGGCGCCGTCGGAGATATCGGCTAACGCCGCGGTAATGTCGGGAAAAATTTTGTCGATCAAATCTCGGGCTCCCGGTGCGCGTAGCCGCACACCATTCTTGCCTCGTTTAACGCACCCGAGAAACGCAGCCCCCCGGAAGCAAGCCTGTCGGCCGGCCCAGGCAATCGCAATTCACCGATGGCACGTTTCCCCGCAGCGCAAACAAGGCCTTGTTTACACACAAGGCTCGCAGTGTATCCCTGCCATTTCCCTACTGCAAGAAAATGGGGCGAGGCCCCAGCGATGACAGGCCTCGGAACTTGCGTCAGCCACCGCCAAACCTGTGCCTGTTTCGCAACAGAATCTGGCGATTCCTACGTTCAATGAATTGTTCTTTCGAGCTTGAAAGCGACGATTGCCAAAAAAACATGGGGTTCCGTTACGGTAACCCCTCGCCGCGTCTCGTAAGCGTTTCCGTACCCGCGCCAGCCCCCGATCGGTTCGATCGACCCCATTCATGAGTGCCCCGACCATGCAGAATTACCTTCAAGCCAAAACAGAAATCCCTGATTCCGACAGGCTCCCTGAGCCAGCATTTGACGATGTGCTGACGTCTGCCAGTCCCTCCCGAACGCTGAGCATTGCGGAGGAAATCGATGCGCTCACCGATCCCAGCTTCATGACCTCGCTCGCGCGTGGCTTGGCCGTCATCAAAGCGTTCAGCGATCAGCGTCGCGCGATGACCATTGCTCAGCTCAGCCACAAAACCGGCATTCCACGGGCAGCCGTCCGACGTTGCCTCTACACGCTGAAACAGCTGGGGTATGCCGAATCGGAGGCAAATAATTTTTTTCTGACGCCTAAAATTTTGTCGTTGGGCTATTCCTACCTGTCATCGACGCCACTGACCATCTCGGCTCAACCGGCGCTCAATCAAATCAGTCGTCAACTGAATGAATCCTGCTCTCTGGGGGTACTCGAGGAAAATGAAGTCATTTATATTTCTCGTTCGCAGAGCTCTCGCGTGATGTCAGTGGCATTAAATGCAGGCAGCCGGGTACCTGCCTATTGTTCCTCCATGGGTCGTGTGCTGCTCTCCACGTTATCGGAAGACGAGCTCTCCGATTACTTCTCGAAAGTTCGCCTGATTGGCTATACCGATCGAACCGTCACGGCGGAAAGCGAACTACGCGACATTCTGGGTGATGTACGACAGCGCGGATACGCCATCGTGGAAGAAGAATTGGAAATTGGTCTGCGGTCCATCGCCGTGCCTGTGCGCGGTGCCTCAGGCATGCCGGTCGCTGCGCTCAGCATCGGTGCTCAGGCCAGCCGCGCAGATCGACTCCAACTTGAGCAGCATTTTCTACCCCTCATGCTCAATACAGCCAGCGATTTATCCGTCCTGCTTCCCTGAGCACAGCCCACTTTCAGGCAGAGCGGACCTGCGCACGAAATGCGCTCGGCGCGATTCCCGTCTGCCGTTTGAAGAATCGCGTGAAATACGCGGGATCTGAAAAACCCAATGCATCCGATACATCCTTGACAGGCATTGAGGTATAAATCAGATACCGCCTTGCCTCCAATCCCATACGCGCATGAATCAGTGCCAGCGCAGAGTGACCCGTCAACTGCCGACACAACGCGTTCAGGTGAGCTGCACTGATACCCAAACTGACCGCATAGAAATCCAGCGGATACTGTTGTGCGTAGTTCGTTTCAACTAACTGCGTCAATCTGGCCAGGTGTTCTCTCCCCCGCGCCGAGGGCAGATCCTCCGGCTGTACCGGCAGCCATCTCGACAACCAGATCAGCAGCGACACTAATTGCGCTTCAATCAGCAGGCTGCGATGCGCAGCCTGCCCCGCATACGCCGCATGGATCGCATGAAATGCTGTCTCGATCTGCTTGCGATCATTGCCCTGACCGAGCGCACAAACCACGGGGGTATTCATCGCCTGCAGTGCAGGCCCCAAATCCGGTTGCAGGCGCTGAAAAAATGCGTAGGCCAGCGTAATGACCTCGCCGTCGGCGTCCGGGGAAAACCGGAACCCATGGACACAATGCTGAGGCAGCAATAGCAGCTGCCCGTCAGACAAATCCGTCAAACGCCCATCCAGCTCGACGCTGGCCTTGCCACGAGCCAGCCACAGCATCTGAAAAAGTCCGTGATGACGGTGGGGTTGGATCTCCCAATTGTGCAAGCGGCTGCGTGAAACAATGGACTCGCAGTGCACCAGATCAGGTGCCAGTTCAGGCGCTTGCTCGCCATATAAATGGTAAACAGGTACCGCAGAAAGCGTAGCCTTTTTACTAACCATCGAAAAACAGATATCTGCCAAAAATCCTCGGAATGTACAAGTATTACATGGGAAAGTCTATTCCATTGCCACTAGACAAGACGGATCATCGGGAACCAATTAACCCATCGGGTGTGCGCCGTCGGAGACAAGCTTATGAAAACACAGGTCGCCATCATCGGCGCCGGACCATCGGGTCTGCTTCTCGGTCGGCTGTTGGCACTGCAAGGCATAGCCAACATCATCATTGAGGCCAAGTCGCCCGATTACGTGCTCTCGCGCATACGTGCCGGCGTGCTGGAACAAGGTACGCAAAATCTGCTGCGAGAAGCCCAAGCTGGCGAGCGCATGGATCGCGAGGGTCAGATTCATGAGGGCTTTGCACTGTCTTTTCAGAGCAGGGTTGAACGAATCGATCTCAAAGCGCTCACTGGCGGCAAAACCGTGATGGTCTATGGTCAGACGGAAGTCACCAAAGACCTGATGGCCGCACGCGAAGCGTCTGGCGACGTCAGTATCTACGAAGCCGATGAGGTGGCACTTCATGATTTTTATGGCGACAAGCCCTCGGTGACCTATACGAAAAACGGACAAGTTCACACCATCGAATGCGAGTACATCGCGGGTTGCGACGGCTTTCACGGTATCGCACGCCAATCGGTGCCGGGCGATGCGATTCGTCTGTTCGAGCGCGTCTACCCTTTCGGCTGGCTGGGCATACTGTCACGCACACCACCGGTTGCCCACGAGCTGATTTATGCCAATCATGAACGCGGCTTTGCGTTGTGCAGCATGCGCTCGGCGTCGCTATCGCGCTATTACGTGCAATGCGATTTGAAAGATACGACAGAGGCATGGTCGGATGAACGCTTCTGGGATGAACTGCGAGCGCGACTGCCCGCGAAAACCGCCAGCGATCTGATTACCGGCCCGTCCATTGAAAAAAGCATCGCCCCCCTGCGCAGCTTTGTGGCCGAACCCATGCAGTTCGGTCGCCTGTTTCTGGTCGGCGATGCAGCCCACATCGTGCCGCCCACGGGCGCAAAAGGTCTCAATCTCGCCGCCAGCGATGTCTATACGCTTTATCACATCCTGACCCAGCGTTATCGTCAGGGCCGACTGGATCTGATCCAGAAGTATTCGGAGATTTGTCTGCGACGCATATGGAAGACTGAACGGTTCTCATGGTGGATGACGTCGATACTGCACAAGTTTTCGGATGACCCATTCAACCAGCGTATTCAAGAAGCTGAGCTCGACTACTACACCAGCTCGCTCGCTGGTCAAACCACGATAGCAGAAAACTATGTGGGACTACCCTACGAACCGATAGAGTGACCAGGGTTGGCATGAGCAAGACGCTGAATAACTGACCGTTACATAGCCAACCAGCGAAGCTATGCGATGCAGGTGGCCCCAAAAATCAAGCACTTGGAGCCATTCCCAAGGCCACCAAACTTTCAGGTTCTTTCTCTTCAATCAGTGCTTCGTTGGCTATCTGAGTCCAAATCGGTTAAATTCCTTACCAAACCATCAACGGGGCCTGCAATGAGCCAGCCCATGGCCATCGTATTACCGATCACGACAATCAATGTCAGCGCCTTGAAAGCCAGCTGCTCAGCTTGCAGCATGCACCAGCTGTGTCTGCCCATGGGGCTGGGCGAATCTGACATACACAAACTCGATCAGATCATTGGTCGCCGTCGCAAGGTACCCAAAGACACTTTGCTGTACCGAATGGATGATCCGTTCACGAATCTGTACGCGATACGTCTGGGTCATTTCAAGACGTATCAGGTCAGCCCCAGCGGTGATCAACTGGTAACCGGATTTCAGATGGCAGGCGAATTGCTCGGCATGGATGCGATCAGCACAGACCGCCATCATTGTGATGCTATGGCACTGGAAGATAGTGAAGTCTGCGAGATTCCTTTCGCGAGACTAGAAGAATTGTTCGGCACAATACCGGCACTGCTGCACCACTTCCACCGCATGATGAGTCAAGAGATCACGCGTGAGCAGAGCGTGATGCTCTTGCTCGGCAATATGCGTGCCGAACAGCGCTTTGCTGCTTTTCTCGTAAATCTATCCTCGCGCTATGCAGAGCGCGGCTATTCTCCCGCCATCTTTCAGTTAAGAATGTCGCGCGAAGAAATCGGTAATTACCTGGGCTTGACGATTGAAAGCATCAGCCGATTGCTATCACGGCTGAAGAAACAAGGTCTGATTCGAGTGGCGAATCGAGAAATAGAATTGCTTGATCCGATACGACTCAGGGCCATGGCAGCCGGTACGGAATTCTGCGACTGATCTGTCAGACGACAGGCTGATTCACCCAGCATCCTCCGCTTGACCGTGATGGCGGCTGCGAGATCGCCTCCCTAGAATGGCGGCTGGCTGGCCGCCTCATTGCGCACCAGATAAAGACTGAGCAGGCTGGCGAGTGCACCAAAACTCCAGAAAAAGAAAAAACCGATCGTATACGCTGCGATCGGTGGCAGATCGATGTGACCACCCACCATCATCAGGTCGACCGGATCAAACATCGAGAAGAAAAATCCCTCCGCCATGATCGCTGCTATAAATGAAGGCCAAAGTACCGCCATCGCCAGTTTCAGCATTTATCCCCCTTCTCTCGCATTCTGATCCGTGCTCTGCACGGCCTGAATGTCGGTATGTTTTTGCTGAGGCCACGCCCAAGTGCCATGCAAACGCCAGGTGCGGGCCGTATCTTCTAGTTGAACCTGCCAGTGTGCGCGCTCGAGCAGGGGCAGGGCGACTGAAAAATTGCCCTGATCATCAGGCACTGCGACCAGCCGCAGATCTTTTGCAGGCATGGTAGGGTGTATCAACAACAAGCTCAGCGCCGCGTTATTGTCGATACCGCGCACCTGACCCAGCAGAATTCCAGAAGCCGCGTCAAACCGCAGCGTCAGCGACAAACCCATGGATGCTGCTACCCGATCGCGCCGCAGATCCTGATTGATGGCCTTGCCCTGTCTGTAATAGTCGTCGACCACCAGCGCATCTGCGCCCGAGAATGAAATCCACATCGTCACTGCACCGGCAATTACAACAGTTGCTGGCCCGGCCATTAACAGCCAGGGCCAGCGATGGCGATACCAGGGTTCGGGACGTGAGTTCATTGGGGTTGAACTAGGCATGATCTTTCCTGGTCAGCGCGGCACGAAGAAAACGGCTTTTTCACTTACCTGCACGTCCGGGTTGTCTGTATCGGTAATCGTGACAAAGATCTTGTTGGATCCTTGCTCACCGGCTCCCGCGGGAATGCGGAGATTGACGGGCATGCCCCGAGATTCGGTGGGCCCCAATGTAATGTCACTCGCTCCTTGCAAGACAATGCCGTCGATGCCAGATACACTGATACGATAACGATGCGCAGCTTCCTCCGTATTCATAATTTGTAGCCGATAGACGTTTTCAATCAGTCCGTTTTCAATTTCGCGACCCATGGAACCACGATCTCGAATGACATCCATTTTCAACGGTGTTCTGGTGAGCAAACTGCCGATGACTACAGAAATGATCGCTAGTAGCACGAGACTGTAGATGATAATGCGCGGTCGAAATGCATGGCGCAAGATCTGGTCTGTAGACCACCGAAAGGTCATCGCATGATCGGTCCAGTAACGCACCAGACCTCGCGGTGCGCCGATCTTGTCCATCACACTATTGCAGGCATCCACACAGGCGGCACAACCGATACATTCATATTGCAATCCCTTACGGATATCAATACCGGTCGGACACACCTGCACGCACAGGGAGCAATCGATGCAATCGCCCAGTGCCTTTGCCGAATCCGGATCGGACTTGTTGCGTGCACCACGGGGCTCACCGCGCGCCTGATCATAGGTAATGATCAAGCTGTCCTTGTCAAACATCGCACTTTGAAATCGCGCATAGGGACACATGTATTTGCACACTTGCTCGCGCATCCAGCCCGCATTGCCGTAGGTCGCACATGAGTAGAACAACACCCAGAACCATTCCCATGGTCCCAGCCCCAGGGACATGACCTCGGCGGCAAGTACATGAATCGGCGTGAAGTAGCCAACGAAGGTAAAACCCGTCCACAAGGCGACGGCACCCCAGCTCAGATGCTTGGCAAACTTGCGCAGGAATTTGGCAACCGAAGCAGGCTGGCGATCCAGACGCATGCGCGCGCTGCGGCTACCTTCAATTTTTCGCTCTATCCACATGAAAATTTCGGTATAGACCGTTTGCGGACACGTAAAGCCGCACCAGACACGACCGAAAATCGCAGTGAACAAAAACAGCGCGTAGGCACTGATGATCAGCAGCGCTGCAAGATAAATGAAATCCTGCGGCCAGAGCACGACACCGAAGATATAAAATTTTCGTGCGCCCAAATCAAAAAGAACGGCCTGCCGGTCGTTCCAGTTCAGCCAGGGCAAACCATAAAACAGCAACTGCGTGGCCCAGATAAAGAACCACCGCAGGCTCGCATAGCGCCCCTGAACTTCGCGCGGATAAATTTCCTCTCGCGCGGCATACATCTTCACAACGGCCACCTCAGGTGATGCACTCTCCATCGATTACTTCCCCGTGGATAGCGCTGAGTTGTTCGACAGACCCCAGACATAGGCGGCCAGCAGATGCACCTTGGCCTCACCCAGGAATTCATCAAACGCCGGCATCACATTATTGCGACCTCCCCGTATGGTTTCCATGATCGTTGCCACACCGCCGCCATACAACCAGATCTTGTCAGAAAGATTAGGCGCACCCAAAGCAGGATTGCCTTTACCTTCAGCGCCGTGGCAAGCCGCACACGCCCCAAATTTTTCCTTTCCAAATGCGGCCTTGATCGGATCAGCCGCTGAACCTGATAAAGAGAGTACGTAGTGCGCGACATTCTCGACAGCTTTTTCAGATCCCATCGCAGCAGCCATCGGCGGCATGACCCCATGGCGACCTTTCAGCAGCGTCGTCCTGATCGTTTCCGGATCGCCCCCGTACAGCCAGTCGGTGTCGGTCAAGTTGGGATAGCCCTTGTTGCCACGTGCATCGGAGCCGTGACACTGTGCACAGTAGGTCAGAAACAGGCGCTGGCCTATCGCTTTGGCCTGCGGGTCGGCTGCGAGCAGCTTCATGTCTGTACTTTGGAACTTCGCGAAGAGCGGGCCATATTCCGCATCCGCGACTTTGAGTTCTTCCTGGTACTCACCACGCGAACTCCAACCCAGCTTGCCTGCAAAACTGCCCAGGCCCGGATAGAGCGCCAGGTAAATACAACCAAAGACGATGGTGATGTAGAACAGCCACATCCACCAGCGCGGCATCGGGTTATTGAGTTCTTCAAGACCTTCATCCCACGTATGACCCGTAGTTTCGACCTTGCCGTCTTTCGATAGTTTCGCCTTGAAACTTGCTTGCGACCACAGCAACCACGCGCAACCAATTACTGAGAGTATCGTCAGTACGGCGATGAAGATACTCCAGAATCCGCTCGTAAAATCAGCCATGATGCCGCTCCTGCCCCTTGCTGTTGATTGGTTCCTCATCGGCGAAAGGCAACATCGCTGCTTCGTCGAAATCGGATTTTCTTCTCGCGCTATAGGCCCAGATCACGATGCCGATAAAGGTCACCATACAGATCAGGGTCCCGATGCTGCGTGCATCTGATATCAATTCAATTATTGACATGATTACCTCCGCGACTTGATCTGTATGCCCAGACCCTGAAGGTAGGCCACCAGTGCATCGAGCTCGGTCTTGCCTGCTACCTCTTTGGACGCATTGGCAATCTGCGCATCGGAATACGGATCACCGAGACGCTTGAGCGCTTTCAGGTGCAGCACGATGCGCTCGGGATCCAGATTCGTTGTTGCGAGCCATGGGTAAGCGGGCATGTTTGACTCCGGCACCAGATCGCGCGGATTGGTCAGATGCGCGCGCTGCCAGTCATCGCTGTAGCGACCGCCCACGCGTGCAAGATCTGGTCCTGTGCGCTTGGATCCCCACTGAAATGGCCGGTCATAGACGAATTCACCCGCGACCGAGTAATGCCCGTAACGCTCGGTCTCTGCACGGAATGGACGAATCATTTGTGAGTGACAGTTGTAGCAGCCCTCGCGCACATAGATATCCCGACCTGCGAGCCGGAGCGGACTGTAGGGGGTCAGCCCCGCCACCGGCTCCGTCGTGGACCTTTGAAAAAACAGCGGAATGATTTCGACCAGTCCGCCAACGCTGACGACCAGAATCACCAGCAGTATCAACAACAGCGGTTTGCGTTCGATTTGGTCATGGGTGAATTTCATCAAATTCTCCTGGTCTCAGGCGTGCGCACCGGCGATGGCCTGAATGCGTGCATCTGCGGGCTGCCCGCCGGACACCGTCTTGAAGGTGTTGTAGGTCATGATCAGCATGCCGGCCAAATACAGCACACCGCCGGCCAGACGAATGGCGTAGTACGGGAACGTCGCTTTCACACTTTCGACGAAGCTGTAGGTCAGCGTGCCATCGTCATTCACTGCGCGCCACATCAGACCCTGCATCACGCCGGCGATCCACATGGAGGCGATGTACAGCACGATGCCAATGGTCGCAATCCAGAAATGCCATTCGATCAGGCGCACACTCCACATTTCCTTTTTTCCTGACAAGCGCGGCAACAGGTAGTAGATCGAACCCATGGAGACCAGACCCACCCAGCCCAGCGCGCCAGAGTGAACGTGGCCCACGGTCCAGTCGGTGTAATGCGAGAGTGCATTGACGGTCTTGATCGACATCATCGGACCTTCGAAGGTCGACATACCGTAAAAAGATAACGAGACCACCAGAAATTTCAGAATGGGGTCCGTGCGCAGTTTGTGCCATGCGCCCGAGAGCGTCATGATGCCGTTGATCATCCCGCCCCAGCTTGGCGCGAGCAGGATCAGCGAGAACACCATCCCCAGCGATTGCGCCCAGTCAGGCAAGGCGGTGTAATGCAGGTGGTGCGGGCCGGCCCACATGTAGGTGAAGATCAGCGCCCAGAAGTGCACGATGGACAGGCGATACGAGAACACCGGACGCTCGGCCTGCTTGGGAATGAAGTAGTACATCATCCCGAGAAAGCCTGCAGTCAGGAAGAACCCTACCGCATTGTGTCCATACCACCACTGAATCATCGCATCCTGCACACCGGTATAGGCCGAGTAGGACTTCGTCATGGTGGCGGGCATCGCTGCCGAATTCACGATATGCAGAATAGCGACGGTCAGAATGAACGCGCCATAAAACCAGTTCGCGACATAGATGTGGGATGTTCTGCGTTTCCATAGCGTACCGAAGAACACCACTGCATACGACACCCAGACCAACGCGATCAGAATATCAATCGGCCATTCAAGTTCGGCATATTCTTTACCTGAGGTGATACCCAGAGGCAGCGTGATCGCCGCAGCGACAATGACCAGCTGCCAGCCCCAAAAGGTGAACGAGGCCAGCGCATCAGAAAACAGCCTGACCTGACAGGTACGCTGAACCACGTAGTAGGACGTGGCAAACAAGGCTGAGCCGCCAAAGGCAAAAATCACGGCATTGGTGTGCAATGGTCGCAATCGGCCATACGTCAGCCAGGCCGTATCGAAATTCAGCGCAGGAAATGCGAGCTGGGCAGCGATGATTACCCCCACCAGCATACCCACCACGCCCCACACTACCGTCGCGACCGCAAACTGTCTGACCACACGATAGTTGTAGTTGAGTGATGTTTCCACAAAAACTCCCCTTGGTTTACGACAAAATAAAGCTAGGGTACGTTTCAGATGGGCAAAGTTCCTTGACTTGAGTCAAATATGACCCCATGGGTCACCGAGTCAAAACAGGCTGATCGACGAATCACTAAGCATCACCTTACGGTCGCTCGTCAGGCCACTTGGTTTCGAAACACAACACGGTCTTGGGAAGAAACAGGCAGGCACAGATCGCAAGCAGCTTAGTCGTGCTTGTCTGCCGTATCCGCGGGTCAATCATCGTCCTGCAGAATCCGCATGCCGGGACCATCGAGATCATCAAACTGACCGCTGTCCATCGCGCGGAAAAAAATCCATAGCGCGATAAATACGATGATGACCGACAGCGGTATCAGCAAGTAAAGCGATTCCATCAGTACGCCTTTCGCAGGGCGGGTGGCCTGCGTTCAAGCCGCAACGCATTGGCCACCACCAGCGCAGAACTGAGCGACATGCCCAATCCGGCCATCCAGGGCGTCAGCAATCCGAACGCGGCAGCGGGAATGGCTATCAGATTGTAAAGTGTTGCCCAGGCGAGATTCTGTCGGATCACGCGCATGCAGGCCACTGCTGCGTCGGCCGCATCCAGCAACAAGGACAACTGCGCATGAATCAGCACCGCATCTGCATGCGACTGCGCCAGTGCCGCACCGGATCCCATCGCAAACGAGACATCCGCACCGCGCAACACGGCAGCATCATTCATGCCATCACCTACCATCACCACCACGGCGCCTTGCTGCTGCAATCGCTGAACATAGGCCAGCTTTTGGTCGGGCAACATGCCGCCGTGCGCCTCATCCATATGCAGCGAAGCGGCCACCTGTTGAACAATAGCGGGCGAGTCGCCTGACAGCAAAATAACGCGACGCGACTGCGACCGGAAATGTGTCACCACCTGCAGTGCATTCGGCTTCAAAGTATCGGTAAACGCAAAACGCGCGAGCCAGCCTGAACGACTGCCAAGGTAAACGGGACTGATGCCAGTCATTTCATCGACGGACATCTGACTGTCTGCGCTCCCCGAGATTTCAGCGACGAACCCTGCCGTGCCCAACCGATACAGCTGATCATCCATTCGTGCTTCCAACCCCTGCCCTGCGTAATGCCTGACACGATCAATCTTTATCTCGGCAACCGATTCAGTGCAGGCAGCGGAGATGATCGCCTGCGCCAGTGGATGCGCACTACCGGCTTCCATGGCAGCGGCCAGACCCAGAACAGCATCGCGCTGCAATCTGCCCAACAAGGCGAGCGATTGCAACTGTGGTCGGCCTTCGGTCAAAGTCCCCGTTTTATCGAACACCACATGCGTGGCCCGATGCAGCGTTTCAAACACATGCGGCTGCATCACCAGCACACCCTGACGCAGCAAACGATCGGTCGCCGCCGCCAGCGCCGAGGGGGTGGCCAGCGACAGCGCACACGGACAAGAGACCACCAGCACCCCAATCGCAATCGGCCAGGCACGCGCGGCATCATGCCAAAGCCAGAAGCGTGCTTTCTGTTGCGACGCGCTCGACGCGCAAAATAACGGGCTGACCGATGTTGACAGCGCCACCCACCACCTGCTCACCCACGCGACGGGTCTGCGGCTGACTTTCACCGGTCAGCAGCGACATATCCAGCGCAGTCTCGCCGTCGATGATCACACTGTCGGCCGCAATCGGATCACCGGGCTTGGCAAGGATCACGTCACCCGCGCGTAATTGCGCTGCAGGTACCCGGCTTGCTTCGCGGCTGGTCGGATAATCTGTCAGCAGCCATGCGGCGTCTGGCAACGCATGCTTCAGGGTTTCGAGTGAGGCCGCTGCACGACGACGCGCCACCAGCTCAAAGTAACGGCTGCCGAGCAGCAGAAAAATGAACATGGTCACCGAGTCGAAATACACCTCGCCCTCGCCGGCGACCGTAGACCAGACACTACCCGCGAATGCAGCCGCAATGCCTAAGGCTACCGGCACATCCATACCCGCAGCCTTGCGCCGAAGATCAGCCCATGCCCCCTGAAAAAAAGGCTGAGCTGAATAAAAAACGGCCGGCAGCGTCAGTACCAGACTGGCCCACCGCATCAGCTGCACCATGTCGGCTTCGATACTGTCCGCTTCGGCAAAGTACACCGGCACTGCATACATCATGACCTGCATCATCGACAGACCAGCCACAAATAAACGCTTGAACAGTTGTCTCGTATTCTTGCGCAGCCTGTCGCCGTGCTGAATCGGATCAAAGGGATAGGCGACGTAACCCACCTCACGAACTGCCTCCAGAATATCACTGGGCTTGCATTGGTCCGCATCCCAACGAACCTGCAGTTTTTCAGTGGCGACATTCATATGCGCGAACTGCACACCGGCCAGCTGCGACAAACGTTTTTCAATCAGCCACACACACGCGGCACAACGTATGCCTTCGATGGAGAGCGTGGTTTCCGAGTTGCCGTCCTTTCCCTGAAAGTGCGAAGCCAGTTCGGGGGCGTCATACAAACCGAGCGCATCGGGGTCGATCGCCGCCACGCCCGCGGGCAAACTCTGACGCGTCCGGTAGTAATCGGTTAGTCCATTGTCGACGATGGCCTGCGCCACCGCTTCGCAACCGGGGCAACACATCGGCTGCGCCACGGCGTCAATCACAACCGACCATGCACTCGCTGCGGAAACCGGCAGGCCGCAGTGAAAACAATCCAGCGCCAGATGACTCACCGCGAGGCCGCCGGCGTCAAGCACACGGCATCCAGCCAGTCATGCGACAGGCCTGTTGCTGCGCGAAACAATCCCAGCAAACCAAACATCAGCACCAGCAGCCCTGCCAGACGACGAACAGGCGTCTTCTGCAGAAAAGCCTGCACGGACGTACCGAGCACACCGAGGATGAACAACAAAGGCAGCGTGCCCAGACCGAAGGCCAGCATGATCATCGCACCCTGCGGGGCAGAACCGGTGAGCAAAGCCGTCATCAACACGCTGTAGACCATGCCACACGGTACCCAGCCCCACAGACCCCCGAGCGCCATCGCCTGCCACAGATGCGTCACCGGCAGCAGCCGGCGCATCAGCGGCTGAACATGACGCCATCCCACTTGGGCGATGGCCTCGACACGACGAAGCCCATGCCACACATTCATCAGTGTGAGACCGAGCGCGACCAGCATCAGGTTCGCCAGCCAGTAAGCCGCCGTCTGCAACGCCACTAGATGGAGTAGCGCAGGCACGCTACCCAGCAAACCCGCCAATGCGCCAGCGAGCATATAGCTGCCTATCCGACCGGCATTGAAAGCAAGCACGCGCGGGCTAGCCTCAGCAATCAGGCTGAAACGGCGGCTCTGGGGTGCGATCAAGACGGGAAATAAACGTTGGCGCGGCGTTGCGACAGAAAACGCACTGACGATGCCACCACACATACCCACACAATGCACACCACCCAGAAGACCCACCAGAAAAATCGGCAGGAGTGACAGTGTCGTCAACTTGAGAAATTAAATTGAGAATTCATAGCCTAAAAAACTAGTGTTGCAATGTCGCGTGCAACCACCGTGCTGACTACCGATAACCGCAGGAGCCGAGGCTGTCGCTGAACCAATCTGCCGTCGAATGAGACCTGTGCCGTGGCCCGGATTGCGCACACCGGCTGATCAGTTCAGCGGCAATCTCAGCGCCACAGTGCCGGTCCCGGACTGACTGTGAATTTCAAATCCCAGATTTTTTGTTAACTCAATCAGTGCATGATTGTCACCGAGCGCCTCACCGACAATCGCCTTTGTGCCTCGCTGGCGAAAATACGTAATGAGCTTGGTCATCAGCATCTGACCCAGGCCCAGACCTTTGAGGTCGGAGCGAATGATGATGGCAAATTCAGCATTGATATTGTCCGGATCTGCCACGGCGCGCACAACACCCAGCGTCTCATCGCTACCATCTTCATTTTGTCGGACGGCGACAAAGGCCATCTCGCGGTCGTAATCAATTTGCGTCATGCGCGCCAACTGGGAGGGCTGAAGTTCGCGCATATGAATGAACATGCGAAAACGCACATCGACAGGATCGAGCAAGCTGAAGAACCGCAGGTGCGATTCACCATCCTCCGGCCTGATCGGGCGTAAAGTCATTTCACTTCCGCGCCACTGCACGATCTCCTCCAGCGCCTGCGGATAAGGACGAATCGCGAGACGATCATGCGGATGACGCAGATGCTGAGGCTTGAGCAGTACACGCGCATCAAGCGCGATCACGCCATTGGCATCCGCCAGCAGCGGGTTGATATCCAGCTCGGCTATTTCGGGCAGTTCAGCGGCCAGATGCGCGACCTGAATCAGCACCCGGCTGATCGCCTCCATGTCGGCGGCGGGCCGGTTCCGGTAGCCCGCAAGCAGTTTTGACACCCGTGTACGCATGATCGTATCGCGCGCCAGTACATCGTTCAGGGGTGGCAGCGCAAGTGCATGATCCTGCAGCACCTCGACCGCAATACCTCCCTGACCAAACAGCAGCACCGGGCCAAAAACAGGATCGGAGGTGATACCAACGATGAGCTCTTGTGCATCGGGCCGGCGTATCATCGGCTGCACGGAAAAACCCTTGAGCTTTGCAGCGGGTCGCAACAAGGCAAGTCGTTGTTGCATCGCCGTTGCCGCCGCTTTTACTGCTGCAACAGATTCCAGATCCAGTGCAACACCACCGACTTCTGTTTTGTGCGTAATGTCAGGAGACAAAAGCTTCACCGCAACCGGAAATCCTATCGCCTCTGCCAGCACCGCCGCCTCCTCGGGTGAGTGCGCAACGCGCGTTTCCGCAATTGGTAGGTGACAGGCTTGCATCAGCATCTTCGATTCGGGCTCGGTCAGCATCACCCGGCCTTCAGCCAGCACGGCATCAATCACAGCGCGCGCAGCGGGCACATCCAGATCATCATAGGGGGTGCCTGCAGCCGGTACTTGCATCAGCAATTGCTGATTTCGACCGTATTCCACGACTTGCATGAAACCCTGTATCGCATCTTCGGGAGTGCCAAAGTGCGGCAGGCCTGCTTTCGAAAATATCTGACGCGCTTCGCCCACGGACGCACCGCCCATCCAGCAAGCAATAACGTGATGGCGGGATTGCTCTATTGCAGGCGCCAGTGCACGCGCAATATCTGCGCTGGGCACAATCGCGGTAGGCGCATGAATGAAAAGTACAGGATTCGATGGCTGGTGCTCGAAAAGAATGGAGAGCGCCTGCTGATAACGGGCTACCGGTGCATCACCAATGATGTCGATCGGATTACCGCGCGACCAGTTCAGTGGCAACACTTTGTCCAGCGCTGCCATGGTTTTTTCGGACAGCGTGGCGAGTTTGCCGCCCGAGAGCATGAGCGCATCGGTAGCCATGACACCGGGGCCACCGCCGTTGGTCAGAATGATCAGCGATTCACTAATCAAGGGTTTAGCCCGCGCCAGTGTTTCAACAGCGTCAAACAAAGCCTCGGTTGTCAGCACACGCAGCAAGCCGGTGTGCGAGGCTGCAGCACGCGCACCTTCCGGCACCCGACCAGCCTTGAGAATTACGACGGGCTTATTGCGTCCTGCGGCGCGCGCGGCGGACATGAATTTGCGTGCATTGCGAATATCTTCCACATACAGAAGAATAGATTGCGTGTGCGGATCCGTCGCCAGATAATCAAGCACATCACCCACATCCACATCAGTGGCATCACCCAGCGAAATGAAATACGAAAAGCCGATGTCACGCGCCCTCGCCCAATCGAGTACGGCGGTAACCAGTGCCCCCGACTGGGAAACGAAGGCCACTTTGCCCGGCAGTGCATCGGTGGGTGCGAAGCTGGCGTTGAGCCGCAGAGCGGGCGCCAGCAGACCAACGCAATTCGGACCAAGTACGCGAAAAATATAAGGTTTGGATGCATCAAGCATGGCCTGCCGATGCGTGCGGCCGTCACCATAATCGCCGTCCATCCCCGCCGTCAGAATTACAGCAGCACGCGTTCCCCGCTGCGCCAACTGCGTGATCAGTTTGGGTACGGTGGCGGGTGGCGTTGCGATCACGGCCAGCTCGGGAGTTTGCGGCAGACTCGCGACATCCGGATACACCGGCCAGTCCTGCAAGCGCGTGAGGCGAGGATTGACGGCCATCAGCTTGGGATCACCGGGTACTGCATACCCTCTCGACAGATTATTCCAGACCGTGGCACCCACACTATGCGGACGATCACTCGCACCGATCAACGCTACCGATTTGGGAGAAAAGAGATGTTCCAGGTTACGCAGGCTCATCAGGTGATTATGGTGATATTTGTAAAATTCGGGGCATTGATTAATTGACTTGAATCAAAATTTTTGAAAACACCGAAACGGTCATGCCATCGGGTGCTGGACGCTGGTGAAGATAAAGATGTGTTTTTCGGTGCGCTATGGATCGCGAGTGTTACATATCGCTAAAGGCAAGAATGGCATTGAAATCGCCAATCTGGATGATTTAGTTATCGTGATAGAGACCGTCAAGACAGCCGTTTAAGCCGTCGCGCTAGATGATCAGATTAAAGCTGCCAGTAGCAGCTTGTAGGCTGGGCTCAAGAAGTGATTTTGGGCATGGGCGTCGGTGGCTAGATCCAGCGCCCAGCCCTATGCTCCTCGGTCGGAAGGGACCATGATCATCAAATGCTACGCGTCCCAGCAGGCATAGGGCCAACCAGTCCAGGGTACCCACACTAGCAACGTCAGCAAACGACTCTATTGTTTGCAAGCGATCTAAGGGCAAGAAAAGCTTCCAAAAAAGTATTATTTACAACGCCCGGTCGATATTAGTTACTTGAGAACAGGGAGAGCAAGGATTGAACCGTCGATTAAAAAAGATATCAGTTTAAAAACATATCGATTGGTTCTGTTTGAATAATGAGGCATTCTGGGTCTAACATATTTCAAATCGAGCAAGTTACTCAGGCTAAGAGAGTGCTCTGAACATCGGGTTGCCCCTTAGTACAGCTATTCAAGGGTGACGAAACGTGGAACCATCAGTGAACAAAAAGACTGATTTAATGCCTCTTTTTCCTCACAGCTCGGATCAACACGTAATATCAATCAAGGCCCACTATGTTTGGAGTCGTGCTTAAAAATAAGCGTGAAGAACTGGGATTGAGCCTTCAGGAGATATCGCATCTTACAGGCATGTCGCCTAAACAAATCAGCTCTCTCGAAAATAATAGGCTCGAAGATTTTATAGGTGGCATTAAGGAAATTGAACGATTAACTAAGCTTTATGCACGCAAGCTTCATACAGATATAAATGCCGATCTATTTGAAAAACTAAAAAACCCAGCATCTGCCCATCAGGATAATTTAAGCGAAGTTGAAATTCCATTGTTTCTTCTATCGTCATCCTCTAAAAAGCATGTTAAATAATTTCATAAAATCATAATTTTTTATTGATTTTCATTCTATTATCCGCAGAATTTTACACAAGAAAGTACCAAACTTAATGGTTGATTTATATGTTGGCAGCGGTGTCACTATGAACGGAAAATTTCATGTTCCTGGTGCAGCTGAAATCGATGGGGCCGTCACAGGAGTGATTAATGCTAACTCCATTAACATCACGATCAATGGAGTGTTAAAAGGGAGTTCAGTTGCTGATGATGTTCGTGTTGAAGGACAATTAAACGAAACCGTAATTGTTCAACAAACCTTGGTGATCGAAGCAACTGGGAAAGTTGAGGGAAACATCACCTATACTAATCTTGAGGTTAAAAAAGGTGGCAGCATTCAAGGCGACATCACCGTAACTCAAGGGTAGAAAAGGTATGATTATTCAGGACTCATCTATACAGATAAAGACGCAGTAGTAATTCGTAGTTAAAAACTAGTGGGCCCGGTGACTCACTGAGACAGCCTCGGTGAATTAACCCTAAAACATCTACCGTTTATTGAATCAGCACCTACTTAGGTGATTGATCACCAGAAGCGAAAATGCTTTTCAGCTGCCAGTCGATAAATTTAAGGCTCCTAAATTTTCTCGACCAGCCAATATGCCCATCAGGTCAAGCATAGCATCCTAAAAAATTGCATATTTTTCAAAGGAATAAGTTTTTTATTTAAAACTTATGTTGGTCGTTTAGGCGTACGAGAACGAAAAAAATGACATGGTATTTTCGCGTAATTCACTTTTCGAGCGGCGATACTTTCTTAAGCTTAAATTAATCACTGCACACGAAGAAAATCTATAAAATTAAGACAGCCTCAGGCGTCAGATTTTCAACACATCGCTATGCCACTTCACATACAAACAACGATTTTCATGATCTGCATGGCGTATCTAGTCTTGCACGGCGCGATATGGTTTTCGCTTTCAGAGCAGCGTAACATGCAAGTCAGATTGTGGTGCAGTTCAGGGATCATCAGTGGGTTATCTGTGGTTTTACTATCATTGCGTAATGAAGTCGGAGAATTTATTTTCATTTATTTAGGTCAGCTTCTAATGCTGATCGGAAATGTAGGACGACTGATAGCACTGAGAATTTATTTAGACAAAAAATTAAGACTTGCTATCGTTGCGCACTGCATAGTAGCTACAGTGTATTTTTTTCATTTTACTAGATCCTATGAAGCGGGAACACCCGATACGGTACTAGCAATTCTGTTTTTTGGTTTTTATACACTGACATGCTTTGATTATTTTTTGGTGGGTTTCCAAATATACCCACGACTACAGACACTGGGGCCACAACTATTAATGATGGGTGGTCTTGTATTGTGCGGCTCACTTGGCTTCAAAACGACCATGTTGGCTTTTGGTCTAGGAGTTGAAAATATATATGATCCCGGAATAGACCAGTACGTGATGATTGCGGGACAATTTGTCGCCATCACACTAATTAATATTGGTTTTCTGCGTATTTTTCTCGACTTGCGTGAACAAAAAAACCTGAAAAATGAACGTAGCTTAGCCGCCGCTGAGGCGGAAGCGATAATGCTGGAACATCATAAAAGCGAGCTACAAAACTTACTGAAAGAGCGTGAAGAAATCATTCGACAATTAATTCTATCCAATAAAACAGCAGGTATGGGTGCACTTGTTGCTAGTCTTGCGCATGAATTAAATCAACCTCTATGCGCTATCGGTCTTAATGCCCAACTGGTAGAGAGAAAGCTGAATTCTGTCAATATAGATGTATTGAGCGCACGCAAATTTCTTGACTCTGTCATAACGGACAATCGTCGAGCGGCATGCATTATTTCTGCTTTACGAGGCATGTTTGAAAATCCCGATCGCGAACAAGGCCACATAAAGTTTGATGAGTTGATTCGGGAAACACTGGTTTTAATTTCACTGCGAGCAAAAGACGAACGCGTAGACATACAAACCACACTACTTCCAGATACTTGGATTGAGGGGGATGCAACTCAACTACAGCAGGTCATATTAAATTTACTAAATAATGCATTGGATGCACTTTACGGCACTGAATTTCAGGAAAATTTCACCAAAACTATAGCTATATTGACTGAAATTAAAGATGAAATGATTGTGCTTCATGTGGATGACAATGGAGTTGGTATCCCTGCGGAATTCCATTCTTCGGTATTTGAACTTTTTAAAACCAATAAAGCCCATGGCATGGGAGTTGGGTTATGGTTATCGCGAACTGTCATTAACGCGCACGGTGGTGATATGCGCTTTGTTAGTACACCAGGTGTAGGCACTCATTTTGAAGTAACGCTGCCAGTCCACCTCAACAAACCCTAGCAATTATCACGCTTGTGACTCGATTAATGAAACACACTGCGAATGTTGAGTACTAAACCCAGCATCACTGGCACTGCTGATTAACTTCGCCAAGCCCTTTGGAGATAGATCTGTTATGAATCAGAGATTATTTCGTCAAATAGTTACCGTACGCGATAAGCAAGAAGCGGAACGTTATGCACGTGGCTGCGTTGCTGTCATTGACGATGATGAGACTGTTCGCGATGCGATTTTGTCTACGCTGGAATCTGAAGGATATGCCACAAACTCATATGCCTCGGCTGAGGCCTATCTGAATTTAATTAATATGGCAATCGCTGAATTCCCAGGACCCCGATGCCTTCTGCTCGATGTAAAAATGCCCGGATTAACAGGTCTTGATCTACAAAAAAAGCTAACTGACTTATCTGAAACTACGCCGATTGTTTTTATGAGCGGGGGTAGTAGCGCTCGAGAAGCAGTCCAAGCACTTAAAAGGGGCGCTGCCGACTTTCTGATAAAGCCATTCTCCGAAGAAGACCTGCTCGCCGTCATCAGTGAGGCACTAGCAAAAAGTGAAAATGAGCAAAAAGAGAGGATGGAAATTGATGATGTACAAAGCAGGCTGGCTCGTCTGACAGACAGAGAAACGCAAATTGCTCACATGGTGGCTGCAGGCCTTCTAAACCGTGATATTTCTGCCAAACTGGGTATCGCAATCAGAACCGTCAAGCTCCATCGCATGCATATGATGAACAAATTAGGTATTTGTAATGTGATTGAATTAGCGCGCATTATCGATGCTTCCAAATTCTGAGCAGGCAACTTAAGTCACAAATCCCTGCCAGTATATGCGTAGTGTTTTGCTCTTATGTCTGTACGATCGTAAAGTGAATGCCGGCAGGAATGCGCAGGGCTAGGGGCGTGACGCTTTCATTGGTTTCCAACAAACGCCTGACAAGCGAGTGAGTTGCACAAAGATCATCGATAGGAGTTGCTGCCAGTATCGAGAAGAGTGGCTCCAGCGGTCTGTCTGATGATGGGCATCCAATCGATCAAACAAAGGACGTGGAATTGCTTGAATCAGAGCCTGGAAACGATATATGCTGAACATGTTGCAGGCCTCGGCGGTGAGTTGGCGCTCAGGATTAGATCCCAAATCGCTGGGGTCTGCAACCGTTTCTGCCGATTGCCTTTGAATTGTTCCGGACAGTAGTGGGCGTGCGCCGAGATGACAGTGGTTATGACGGCGATCAAAAAATTCCCACCTTCGGCACCTGCAGTTGATGACTGCTGCGGGGATGGATCGCAGGCGATCCGAATTCACCACTCGCGCCCGGTGCACGATGGGATCCAGTGTCCTGAGTTTGTAAAAGTACATTGAAAATTGAGTCACGATGAATTTCAAAACTCTGCTCGTACATGTTGATACGTCAAGACAAGCCACCACACGCATTAACCTGGCTGCACAAATGGCGATTGACCATGATGCCCACCTAATCGGTACTGCCATGACAGGCATCTCCCGTATCGTCTTTCAAGACAATCCCCTGCGCCCGCCCGATCCGGTGCTGATGCATCATGTGGAGGCATTGCGTGACCACGCACGAGAGGCATTGAGACAATTTGAAGCTATCGCGCATCAAGCCGGCGTAGCCTCAGTAGAATCGCGACTGGTCGACGACGATCCTGCCGCCGGCATGAGCAGGCAAACACGCTATGCCGATCTGGCCGTGATCGGGCAATTCGATCCGGATGATCCCGTACCTGGCCTGATGTCGGATTTCCCGGCGTCGGTACTAATGCAGAGCGCGCATCCGGTGCTGATCGTGCCTTTCGCAAGCCAGCGCATCCAGCCCTTCTCACGCATCCTGATTGGCTGGGATGCCAGCCTCACCGCAACGCGTGCTGTCACCCGTGCCTTACCGCTTCTGAAAAATGCTTCCATGGTCGATGTGGTGGTCTTCAATGCATCAGCACAAGATGAGGCGCATGGCGAGGTGCCTGGCAGTGACCTCGCACTTTATCTGGCGCGACATGGTGTGCCGGTAAATGTCATGAGCCACCGTACCGACATTGATATCGGCGATGCCTTGCTGTCGCTCTGCGCTGATCAGGGATCCGATCTGCTGGTGATGGGTGGCTATGGCCACACGCGTTTTCGGGAAATTTTGCTGGGTGGCGCGACACGGACGGTGCTGGAATCAATGACGCTGCCTGTGCTCATGGCCCATTAGCTGTCATGCGGTTACTTGGCGTCCGGGTCGCGATAGACCAGCACTGGCAGGCGCGCATGCGACAGTACACGCTGGGTTTCGCTACCCAACAACAATTTATCCAGACCTTTGCGACCATGCGAAGCCATCCAGATCAGATCGCAGCCGTGACTCTCGGCCGTCTTGATGATTTCTTCGTAGGGATGCACGCCACGCGTAGAGAGCACTTCGCAGGCGACACCCGCATCGGCGCCCATGGCCTGCAGTTTTTGCATCGACTGCTGCGCCGTCTTGTCCTGAATCTCTTCGTAGGAACTCAGGTCGACCATGGCGCCGGCTTCCGGCATGAGCATGAAGGGATAGAGCTGCGCTACTGACAGGCCAACCACCGATGCGCCTGTGGCAGAGGCGAACGCAAACGCGGCTTTTGCAGATTTTTCGGACAGCGCCGAGCCGTCTGTGGGGATGAGTAACTTGCGAAACATGGTGCGTCCTTTCAGATCAGCTATTTACCCGAGCCTATCAAAATAGAGAAAAGAAAAAATTGACTCTGATCAAAGTGGCCACAATGGCGGCTCATCCATCAGCGCAACTTGCTCGCGTAATTCCAGAATGCGGTCCTGCCAGTAACGCACCGTATTAAACCAGGGAAAAGCCATCGGAAAAGCCGAGTCATCCCAGCGCCTGGCCAGCCACGCAGAATAATGCAGCAAGCGCAGGGTTCTCAGAGCTTCGATCAGATGCAGCTCGCGCGGATTGAACTCGAAAAAATCTTCATAGCCAGCCAGCAGCGTGGCCAGTTGCGCGCTGCGCTCCTGACGCTCACCCGAGAGCAGCATCCACAGATCCTGAACCGCAGGTCCGTTGCGACTGTCATCAAAATCCACGAAGTGCGCACCGTCGTCGGTCCACAGCACATTCCCGACATGACAATCGCCATGCAAACGTAACAGGCGCAAAGAACCCGCACGTTCATAGCAGTGGCGCACGCCCTCCAGTGCCTGCGCCGTCACGCTTTGCCAGCTATCGAGCAAATCCGGCGGAATGAAATCATGCGCAAGCAGCCAATCACGCGGCTCATCGCCAAAGCTCACCGCATCCAGCACGGGTCGGTGCGCAAACAGGCTACCCGCACCCACCGCATGAATGCGCCCCATGAGCCGACCGGTCTGCTCCAGCGTATCGTCGCGATCCAATTCGGGGGCACGTCCCCCTTGCCGTGGAAAGACCGCGAACCGATAGCCGTCGTAGATGTGCAGGGTATCGTCTGCGATGCGCATGGCCGGCACCACAGGAATCTCTTGCGCATGGAGTGCATCGACAAATTGATGCTCTTCGCGAATGGCCATATCCGTCCAACGCCCGGGACGATAGAATTTCACAATCACCGGCGCGGCGCCTTCCATACCGACCTGATAGACACGATTTTCATAACTGTTCAGCGCGAGCAAACGGCCATCGCCGTACAAACCGAGTGACTGAAGCGCATCAAGTACGGTATCGGGGGAGAGTTCGGAAAAAGAAGATGGCGGCAGTTTTATCATGACCGCATTGTAGTCTTCCCCAGACCGCTCACTGCGCCTTCGCTGCAGCGGTTACACTGTGTGCTGTTTATTTGATGAGACGCGCATGCACACCGACCCCTTGCTGTCAGAACAGGAATTCGATGAACTGGATCGCTTCCTGATGTCCGATGAATGCAGCGATGATGCGATGACCATGGATGCGTTGCATGGCTTTCTGACGGCCATTGCCATTGGCCCGGAAAAAATTCCAGCCCACGAATGGTCATTGGCTGTCTGGGGCACTGATTCCGAAGACATCCCTGTCTTCGAATCCCCGCAGGTAGCCAACAGAATCACGCATCTGATGGAACGGACCCTGGAAGATATCGAAGTGACACTGGAAGTGGCACCAGCAGATTTCGAGCCCCTGTTTTGCGAATTGCAATGGCAAGGCAAATCCCTGCTGGATGCCGAAGCCTGGGCCTGGGGATTTCTCGAGGGTGTCAAACTGCGGCATGCGGCATGGCAGGCCTTGCGCGACTCAGCTCAGGGCGGTCTGCTGCGCGCTTTTGATCTGCTGGGTGCAGAAGAAATAGAGGAACAAGAACTCAGTCTGGTCGATGATCCGCTGAAGTGCCATAAGCTCGCCGTTGAAATCGAGGCGTCGATTCCACAGATTCGTCGGTTCTGGCAAGCGCGACGTGCGCAGTGACGCTGCGCTTTACCGGTTCAGCGAGGACGCGTTTTCAAGACAAGTTGACCCGCTCGCCAAGGCCGGGCGAGACCGATCCCGACCAGCCAGCGCATCAGACTTTGATGAAGTGCTCACGGTAATACCGCAACTCCTCGACGGATTCGAGGATATCGGCCAGCGCCGTATGCATCTGATGTTTTTTGAAACCGCTGATCAGTTCGGGTTTCCAGCGCCGGCACAGCTCCTTGATGGTGGAGACATCCACATTCCGATAATGAAAAAACTGCTCCAGTTGGGGCATATGGCGTGCCATGAAGCGCCGGTCCTGACAAATTGAATTGCCGCACATCGGTGATTTCCCCGCCGGGACGTATTGCCGCAGAAAGCTGATCATCTGTATGCTGGCCTCCTCCTCGGTGACGGTGGATGCCCTTACCTTCTCGATAAGCCCCGAGCGGCCGTGGGTTCCCTTGTTCCAGGCGTCCATCTTGTCCAGCACTTCATCAGTTTGGTGAATGGCAAAGACCGGACCCTCGGCAAGGATATTCAGGTCGGCATCGGTGACGATCGCTGCAATCTCGATAACACGGTCACTGTCCGGGTAAAGGCCGGTCATTTCCATGTCGATCCAGACGAGATTCATTTCATTGGGGCGGACGGCGACGGCAGCTGGCGGATGCGCTTCAAAAGCTTGTGACATAATCTGTTCCTGAACTGGTCTCTTCGTGTGAAGAACCCTGAAACCGTCATTTTCTCATAGACAGCCTATGGATCCGCAAAGCTTCTCCTTGTTGTTCGCCGCCTTTTTGCTCTCAACGCTGGCCGTCAAGCTCTGGCTGTCCACGCGCCACATCAGGCACATTGCTCAGCACCGCGACGCCGTGCCCCAGCAGTTCGCCCACAAGATCCCGCTCGCCGCGCATCAGAAAGCTGCGGACTACACCATCGCCAAGACCCGGCTCAAAATCGTACTGCTGGTGGTGAACGCCGCGGTGCTCCTCGGCTTCACACTACTGGGGGGTCTGCAATGGCTGTCGATGACGCTGTTCGATGTGGCCGGCGCGGGCATGATGTACCAGCTGGGTCTGATCGCTGCAGTAACGGTGATCGGCAGCGTGGTTGATCTGCCATTCGATTACTACAAACAATTTCGTCTGGAAGAACAATTTGGCTTCAACAAAATGACGCCCGGTCTGTTCTTCTCCGACATGCTCAAGCACACGCTGGTGGGCGCCGCGATTGGTCTGCCGCTGATCTGGGTCACCCTCGCGCTGATGGAAAAAGCGGGATCACTGTGGTGGCTGTACGCCTGGCTGATCTGGTGTGGCTTCCAGATTTTCATGCTGGGCTTTTACCAAAACCTGATTGCACCGCTGTTCAATAAATTCACGCCCTTGCAAGATGAAAGTCTGCGCGCACGCATCGAAGGCCTGATGCAGCGCGTCGGATTCGCCAGCAAAGGTTTGTTTGTGATGGACGGTTCGCGCCGCAGTGCCCACGGCAATGCGTATTTTTCCGGTTTTGGTGCGGCCAAGCGCATCGTCTTCTTCGATACGCTGTTGTCGCGTCTGGCACCGAATGAAATCGAAGCGGTACTGGCCCATGAACTCGGTCATTTCAAGCTCAATCATGTGATCAAGCGCATTGCCGTGATGTTCATCCTTTCCCTGGCGTTCCTCGCTTTGCTGGGCTATCTGAAAAATCAAGTCTGGTTCTATCAGGGGCTCGGCGTCGAACCCATGATGGCAGCGAGTAATGACGCAATGGCGCTGATTCTGTTCATGTTTGCGCTGCCGGTGTTCACTTTCCTGTTCTCGCCTGTGCTGTCAATTTCATCGCGCAAAAATGAATTCGAGGCGGATGCGTTTGCGGCAAAGCACAGCAATTCGCAAGATCTGATTTCGGCACTGGTCAAGCTCTACGAAGACAATGCGTCGACATTAACGCCTGATCCCTTGCACTCGGCTTTCTACGATTCCCACCCACCCGCCAGTGTCCGGGTGCAAAAGCTGCTCGCCGGCTGATGATCACCCGTGAATCGCTGCTGAAGGCAGCCTGCCGTCATCTGACGCAGGCAGCTTCAGCGGATGAAGTTACCGCAGCGCTTTCCATACTCACTGACTGGCATGTCGCCAATGGCAAGCTAGTACGCCTGTTTCGGTTCAGTGATTATCATCAGACGCTGGCGTTCGTGAATGCGATCGCCGAGATCATCCACAAAGAAGACCATCATCCCGAGCTAATCATCGGCTACAACCGCTGCGAAGTACGCTACGACACGCACTCGGTCAATGAAGCGAAAGGCGGCCTGTCTGCCAACGACTTTATTTGTGCCGCGAAGATCGATGCCGTTTTCGACAGCAGCTTTCACTGACGCATGAGTGAACTGCAGGGACTGATCGTTGCCGCGCACGGCCGACATTATCTTGCGCATGCCGACGGCAAAGCCCTGCAGTGCGTCACACGCGGAAAAAAGAGCGATGTCGCCACCGGCGATCGTGTTCGCCTGTCCGCCACTTCGCCGGATCAGGCGGTCATCGACGAAATCCTGCTACGCGACACCCTCCTCTACCGCTCAGATCAATACAAGTCCAAGCTGCTGGCAGCCAATGTCACGCAACTGTTTATTGTGGTGGCGACCGAGCCCGGCTTTTCAGATGATCTGATATCACGATCACTGGTCGCGGCAAATGCTGCCGGCATCACAGCCCACCTGATCTTGAATAAAACGGACATAGCGCAACTGCTACCGGCTGCGCGCGACAGGCTCGCGCTCTATCAAGGACTGGGTTACGCCGTACACGAAGTCAGTGCGAAAGCAGATCCGACCGGAACACTGGCCATTTTGCAGCCGCTGATGTCAGGTCAGTCGACAATACTGATCGGCCAGTCCGGCATGGGCAAATCCTCGCTGGTGAATCTGCTGGTGCCCGATGCGGAAATCGCTGTTCGGGAAATTTCTCAGCGACTGGATACCGGCAAACACACCACGACTTTTACCCGGCTCTATACGCTCGATGAACAATCCAGCGTGATTGATTCACCCGGCTTCCAGGAGTTTGGCCTTTACCATCTCTCCGAGGGCATGCTGGAGCGGGCTTTTCCGGAATTCGAATCCGTGCTGGGGCAGTGCCGGTTCACCAATTGCCATCATGTGGCGGAACCAGACTGTGCAGTGCTTAACGCCATCGATACAGGAAAGATTTCTGCGGGAAGACATCAGCTTTATCTGCAACTCAGGCACGAATCGCTTCAAAAACCGCACTACTGAACAACCAGCGGTAAGAGCAGAAGCGAAAACAACGCCAGCACCCACAGGTAATGATTTGCTTTGGTGATGAGCCAAAACTTTTCAGCATGAATACAACAGAATTAACCGAAGGCTCCCGACTTCGGAACTAAACCCCATCTTTCGCCACCAAAAATCACTGCCCTCTAAAGCAATGATTTGATATGTGCGTCGTTATTTCTTGAAAGTCTTTGTTCGAGGATACTTGCTGAAGCGGCATATCGTAAGGTGTCCGAGTGTGATGAAAACCACGACACTTTCTTCGCGAGCAGACTTTTATTCAAAAAAAACAGACGGATCGCATGAGTAGGCTCAGGGAAAACAAACATCAATCACGGAAATAACAGCGAGGTTATACATGATCATCAAAATTGAACTAGGTAGTTTCAGCCGGAATGAAAATAGCCCGATTATGCTGAAGGAAAAAGTTGAGAGTGATGGCAGTTCATCCCTACGCATCTACCAGCGAAAAGACATTGATTCGATCAACAGCTTCAAAGATAAAATAAAAACCATGATGAAGTACGGTATTGAAGATTTTTGTATGGCGCATGAAACATTCCGCCCTTTGCTGCAAAGCGTCGGAGTCAAGGGAATTAACCGTCTAACAACCAACGATCCTAAAAGCACGCAAGATTTATTGCAGTCCATACGATCTGAGGCAAGAACTGGAGCTGTGACTGGAGAAAATGAATCAAAATTGAAACAAATTCTCGCAGACTATGCATTACCCGAAGACTACGAAATTAATTTTTATAAAGGTAAATACAAAACTGAGGATCTTTTTTCTGATTTAAAACAATTTATAAGTTCAGATGATAGTTTTTCAAAAAAATATAAATTTAAGCTGGGTAGTATTGAGAGAGCTTTTACATCCAAAGAAATTTTGAAAAAAGAGCATGCCGACAAATATGAGGAAGTTATTAAACATATAAAAGATAGCCTGAATAATCATTTTAAAAAGCAAGAAGAATTACTGGCAGCTCAACCTGGCAAGAGCACGCATTCCTCTGAAAATAATTGTTCCGTAAGCAGCCTTTCTCGTCTAAAAGAATTGCAGAAGGAGATCGTAGAGAAATTGGATGAAATAGAAAATGAAATCAAACAACGCTCGATCACCCCAAAAGATGAAGACATAAAAAACCAACTCATTTCAACGATTGAATACGTGCTCGGTGCAGAAAAAAATAGCGAAGAGTGGACCGATGAATTCACCAAAAAAGATGCCGAAATCCGAGCCACGATCGATATTTTATTCTCGACCAGCTGGTGGATCAGTGAGGAGCGAAAGATGGAATCGCTAAAAAAAGTACAAGATTTTTTCGAAGGCGACAAATTCTTGATGCCAGAAGCAGTCATAAATAGGATCTATCCGAACCAAAAATCAACCAATCTGTTGTCAACAAGTAACCCGCAGCGATTAACCAATCCGTATATAGACATAGGTAACGACCGCCAGTGACGACTGCGCTTGACTGATTCTGAGCAATACGCCGGTAGACTGATAGACACCGCTTAAATACGGACTGGCAGCGAGATAAATATTGCAATTAATGCATCAATTTGCGCTTAACAACGCAAGCAAATTGCCTGACGACCGGATATTCAGCAGAGAGACTCATTCACAGCCGCGGCCTGTCCGAACACGCCCAAAACCCTTATAATCCAACGGGTTAAAACACTCGGCGGCTGCCGGCCCGGCTAGCTGCCGTTTTTCATTTATGGCAATCAAACACTTTCTGCAGTTTGCCGACTTCACTCTCGCGGAGTACGACTATCTGATCGAGCGCACGAAGATCATCAAACGCAAATTCAAGAATTACGAGCCCTACCATCCGCTGATGGATCGCACGCTGGTGATGGTGTTCGAAAAGAATTCCACGCGCACCCGGCTATCCTTCGAGGCGGGAATGCATCAGCTTGGCGGTGCCGCCATTTACCTGAATACCCGCGACAGCCAGCTGGGCCGAGGCGAACCGGTGGAAGATGCGGCGCAGGTGATGTCTCGGATGTGCGACATCATCATGATCCGTACCTTTGGTCAGGAGATCATCGAGCGCTTTGCCGCCAACTCCCGCGTACCCGTGATCAATGGCCTGACCAATGAGCACCACCCCTGCCAGGTCTTTGCCGATGTGTTCACCTACATTGAGCATCGCGGCTCGATCGCCGGCAAAACCGTCGCCTGGGTGGGTGATGCGAACAACATGCTGTATTCATGGCTGCAAGCGGCGGAGGTGTTCGGCTTCCATCTGAATGTTTCCACACCCACTGGCTATGACATCAACCCGGCGCTGGTATCTGCTAACCATCAACGCTACACAGCGTTCAAAAACCCGGCAGATGCTTGCGAAGGCGCTGATCTGGTCACGACCGATGTCTGGACCAGCATGGGCTATGAAGAAGAAAACGCCGCTCGCCTGAAGGCCTTCGAGGGCTGGATCGTCGATGCCGCCAAAATGAAACGCGCCAACAAGGACGCCTTGTTCATGCATTGCCTGCCCGCGCATCGCGGCGAAGAAGTATCGGCAGAGGTAATCGACGGGCCGCAGTCCGTGGTCTGGGACGAAGCTGAAAACCGGCTGCATGTACAAAAGGCCTTGCTCGAGTATCTGGTACTCGGAAAAATTTAATTCGTTACTGACATCAGGGAAATCAAGCACATGAGCGACATCAATAAAGTCGTCCTCGCCTATTCCGGCGGATTGGACACCTCGGTTATTTTGAAATGGCTGCAAGACCACTATCACTGCGAAATCGTCACCTTTACGGCTGACCTTGGTCAGGGTGAAGAGCTGGAGCCAGCGCGCGCCAAGGCGATCAAATTCGGCATCAAGCCGGAAAATATTTTCATTGATGATGTACGTGAAGAATTCGTTCGTGATTTCGTGTTTCCGATGTTCCGCGCCAATACCGTCTATGAGGGCGAGTATCTGCTGGGTACCTCGATTGCACGGCCATTAATTGCCAAGCGTCTGATCGAGATCGCGCGCGAAACCGGCGCCGATGCGATCTCGCATGGCGCGACCGGCAAGGGTAATGATCAGGTGCGTTTCGAACTCGGCGCCTATGCACTGATGCCGAATGTGAAAATCATTGCGCCATGGCGCGAATGGGATTTGCTCTCGCGCGAGAAGCTGCTGAAGTACGCAGAAGATGCCGGCATCGACATCGACATGAAGCACAAGAACGGTGGCGCGCCGTATTCAATGGATGCCAATCTGCTGCACATCAGCTTTGAGGGTCGCCATCTGGAGAACCCAAGTGCCGAAGCGGAGGAATCGATGTGGCGCTGGACGGTCAGTCCTGAAGCAGCACCGGATGCAGCCGAGTATCTGGATATCGAGTTCGAGCACGGCGATATCGTTGGCCTGAATGGCAAGCGACTCTCGCCGGCGGCAGTACTGACCGAGCTGAATCGTCTGGGTGGCAAGCACGGTATCGGCCGTCTTGATCTGGTGGAGAACCGCTACGTGGGCATGAAGTCGCGCGGCTGTTATGAAACGCCCGGCGGCACCATCATGCTGCGCGCACACCGTGCGATTGAATCGATCACGCTGGATCGTGAAGTGGCGCACCTGAAAGATGATCTGATGCCGCGTTATGCCTCACTGATCTATAACGGCTACTGGTGGTCGCCAGAGCGCGTCGCCATTCAGACACTGATCGACCATACACAAAAGAGTGTGAATGGCTGGGTCCGCGCCAAGCTCTACAAGGGTAACGTGATTATCGTCTCGCGCGATTCGAAAACTGATTCGCTGTTTGACATGAACATCGCGACGTTTGATGAAGATGGCGGCGCCTACAATCAGGCTGATGCCGGTGGCTTCATCAAACTCAACGCACTGCGTATGCGGATTGCGGCGAATGCGAAAATCAAGCGTGGCAAATAATTTGTTTTTGGCTAGATAACCTAAAAATGTCACCCCGGCGAAGGTCGGGGTCCAGCATCTTTCGTAAACAATGCAAAGCCACTGGATACCGGCCTTTGCCGGCATGACGCCCTCTGAATTGACCCCGAAGGAAGAAATCATATGAGCAAGCAATTCGACAACGTCTCTGTCATCAAGAAATCCAACGTCTTCTTCGACGGCAAATGCGTATCGCACACCGTCATGCTCGCTGATGGCACCAAAAAATCAGTGGGCGTGATCCTGCCCTCATCACTGGTATTCAATACCGGTGTGCCTGAGATCATGGAAATCACCGCAGGTAGCTGCCGTGCGCGTATCAAGGGTGAAGCAGACTGGACCACTTATGCGGCGGGCCAGAGCTTTAATGTACCGGGTAATTCGAGCTTTGAAATTGAGGCTACCGAAGCAGTGGATTACGTTTGCCACTTCGGCTGATACATCGGAAACACCTGAAAATACCTCGCTAATGCGAGGTATTTTTTTGGGTATTTGCCAAGGTTTTTTCTATTTTTACGAGCCTTTCATTAGAACGAAAAAACGGGCGAGAGCTACGCAACTTCATTTCAAAAAAATTCATCACCATCCGACTCGATGAGAACGCTGGGGGCTATTTCAGAGCCATTACTAAAGAAATTGGAATTCAGTATCAAACCTTGACCAACCTGTATTCGCGCGACTGCCCTGCCTCGTAAGGCTAATTGAGCATTCAAGCCAGCTAAACCTCAGCCCAACCAACTGTCTCGACCGGCCAACCCCGACTGCCATGCAAGGGCGCTACCTAGCCAGCGCCCGCCACCTAAACCAGTGTCTTCTTGCCACCGTCATGCCCGTTGGCGGAACCATTCTCGTCCGTCCGGTACAAATCTCGCCTTCGCGGGTCGTTCGGCTGGCCTGCTCACTCCCAACAGAAAACATCATGACACCGATACCGGCCAATTTGCGCCAGTTCCTGTGGGACTGCGCCAGCACCCAAAAAATAACCGTCTCAATCGCCGTTTGCACCGGCATCATCGATGCGCTATTTCTCAACCTGCTGGGGCCCTACTGTCTCAAGATCATCATTGATGCGATTGCTTCAGCGCCCATTGGTCCGTCAGCAACCGCCGCTGTTCTTGTGCCAGGGACGTTCTACGTGCTGTCGTGGGTGGTGGCCTCTATCAATTGTCGATTCCACGACTGGATCAGGATGCGGCTGCTTCCCGCCGTTCGCCAGACCATCATCCTGCAATTGTTCAAGCACCTGAAGCGGCATTCGACTCGCATGTTCCAAAACAATTTTGCAGGCGATCTGTCCAACAAATTGTTCGACGTTGCCGACGGTGGTACTACCATTCTGGAACGACTTGATGATGCCCTTGCCTGCTGCGTGAGCCTGGTGTTTGCACTGCTGACAATGTACCTTGTACACCCTGCATTCGCTGTTATCCTGCTCGTTTGGGGAAGCTGTTTTGTTGGCCTGTCACTGCGCTACCTTGGCAACATTAGTCAGCGCTCATTCGCGTACTCGCAGCATAATTCACTGCTCGTAGGGCGGGTGGTTGACAGCATGGGCAACATCGGAAACGTACGCTTGTTCGCTCGCCATGCTCATGAACAAGCGCACTTGGGGCAGATGGTGGATACCAACGTCAAGGATCTGCGCGCGCTGCACTGGATAGTCCTGAAAATGCGGATTGTTCAGGACGCTCTGATGATCGCCTTTGTTTGCGTGTTGCTAGTCACAGCGGTTTACTTGTTTCAGACCGGCTCCCTTACTGTCGGTGATTTTGCAATGCTGATGAGTGTTGCCGTCACCAGCTTCCAGATCATTTGGTACATGGCAGACCAATTTGTCAGCTCCACCGAAGCCTGGGGCAAATGCGAACAAGGATTGTCCGTCATCGCAGCACCGCACGATGTGGTGGATACACCCACTGCGGCGCCGCTGTGCTTGAAAGGCGGGCGTATTGAGTTCGAGGATGTGAAATTTTTGTTCCAGCCGGACCGCCCGATTTTCGAAGACAAGTCTGTCATCATCGAAGCAGGACAAAAAGTCGGCCTGGTCGGCGCATCCGGCAGTGGCAAGAGTACCTTCGTCAATCTGATCCTTCGTCATTTCGATCTCGATGGCGGCCGCATCCTGATCGACGGCCAAGATATTGCTAAGGTTACTCAAGATACCTTACGCAGCGCCATCGCCATGATCGCGCAAGACACCAGTCTGTTCCATCGCAGCTTGATGGAAAACATCCGTTACGGACGCCTCGACGCTACCGACGATGAAGTCATCGCTGCGGCGCGCCTGGCCTGTTGCGACGAATTCATCGAAACGCTGCCCGATCAATATCAGACTTTGGTGGGCGACCGTGGCGTCAAATTATCAGGCGGCCAACGCCAACGGATCTCGATTGCGCGCGCCATCTTGAAAGACGCACCGATCCTGATACTGGACGAAGCAACGTCGGCTCTCGACACCCATACCGAGTACCAAATCCAGCAAGCGCTGCATGCATTGATGGATACCCGCACCACGATCGTGATTGCTCACCGCTTGTCGACCTTGGTGGAAATGGACCGGATTCTGGTGTTTCGTGATGGCCGTATCATCGAAGACGGTGCACCGGGCGTACTGGCGTCGGGCAACGGAGCGTTTGCAGAAATGTGGCGGCTGCAGGCCCAAGGTGCGGGATCTGACTTGATGATGGCTTGATCTTGTCGATCGACGACGGGCTCAAGCCTTACAGCACCATTGATTAACTGTTCAATTTCAATACCCTGCTCGACGAATTGACCCGCCGCTCCTTTGCTTACCACCTGCTTTCCGTTTCAGCTTGGCCGGGGAGAAATAATTTTTACTGAGTGAATGTTCTTACGCTTTTTCTGCTGCAAGATGGGCAGGAACTGCTCGACATTCTCGTAGCCTTCATTTTTTCAGTGAAATTGCACACCGCGATGGATCAGGAATCCAGCTGCTTCAAACAATAACGGGCTCGGTTTCCAGCGACACGCCAAAGCGGGCCTGAACATCGTCTGCAATTTTTTCTGCCAGCGCGAGCACCGCCGCACCCGCAACACCGCCCCGGTTCACGAGCACCAGCGCCTGTTTTTCATGCACGCCGGCTGCGCCCAGCGACCTACCCTTCCAGCCACACTGATCAATCATCCAGCCTGCTGCCAGTTTGATGCTGCCATCGGGCTGGGCATAACTCACCAGCTGGGGATACTTTGCCAGCAGTTGCGCATGGTGTTCCGCGCTCACGACGGGATTTTTGAAAAAACTGCCCGCATTGCCTATCTGTGCAGGATCCGGCAGCTTGCGGCGGCGAATGGCGATGACGGCATCGGCAATGTCTTGTGCCGTCGGGTCTGACACATTCCGTGCAGCCAGCTCAGTGGCCAGCTCTGCATAGCGCAGATTGGGATGCCATTGGCGCGGCAACGCAAAGCTGACATTGATGATCACGGCCCTGTCGCGCAATCCATGCTTGAAGATACTGTCACGATAGCCGAAATGACAGTCGGCGCGGCTGAGTACCCTGGTCTCGCGGGTGACGAAATCAAACAGTGTCAACGAATGAAAAAATTCGGCGAGTTCGCTGCCGTAGGCACCGATGTTCTGCATGGGTGCCGCGCCCACGCTACCGGGGATCAGCGATAAATTTTCCAGTCCGGGCAAACCTTGCGACAAGGTCCACTGGACGAAGTCATGCCAGTTCTCTCCTGCTTCAGCACGTACGATCACCTGCTGTTCCGATTCCGCGACTACGCTGCGACCGGTATTCACCATGTGCAGTACCAGCCCGGCCACATCTTTGGTCAGCAGCAGATTGCTGCCACCGCCCAGAATCAGGCGCGGCAGGACGGACAGTTGGGAATCCGCGGCAATCGCTGCCAGATCTCCGACGGTTTTGACGCTGACAAAGGTGCGAGCATGCGCATCGATACCGAAGGTATTGAGTTCGCGCAAAGAGACATCATGCAGGAGGGTGAGTGCGGGCTTCATCAGCGCCGGATTATACCGGCCACGGGCTAGCCGAATTTTTTCCGCTAGAATCTGCGCCATACCCGTTTCAGGAGGAAACCAGCATGCCATCGTTTGACGTTGTATCCGAAGCAAATCAAGTCGAAGTCAAGAATGCCGTCGAGCAGGCCAACAAGGAGATCGGCACACGCTTTGATTTCAAGGGCAGTGACGCGCGGGTCGAGCAGAAAGAGCTCGAACTGACGGCTTATGCCGACAGCGATTTTCAGCTCAGTCAGGTCAGGGATGTGCTGACCGGCAAAATGGCCAAGCGCAATGTGGACGTGCGTTTTCTGGATATCGGCAAGGTCGAAAAAATCGGCGGCGACAAGGTCAAGCAGGTCATCCGTGTGAAAAAAGGTATTGAGACTGAGGACGCCAAAAAGATTCAGCGCCTGATCAAGGACAGCAAGATCAAGGTGCAGGCGAGCATTCAGGGCGATTCATTGCGAGTGACGGGTGCCAAGCGCGATGATTTGCAGGCAACGATGGCGATGCTGAGAAAAGATGTGACGGATTTGCCGCTGGAATTCAATAATTTTCGGGACTGAGGCGAGACCAACGACGCTGGATCCCGGCCTGCGCCCAACGGCGGCCAGTGAAGGGTTTAAGCTGCTTGGGTACAGCGAAAGACACTGGACCCCGGCCTGCGCCCACTACTGTCCGGCACATTTGAAGTCATGTACCACTGAACACGGATGACCCGTTTTTCTGGCGAGATTGCACAGGATTTTTGCGAGCATTTAAGTCTTCTCGCTTGGCTGGATTTTCGACGGATTGATCATGAACCCCAGCTTTCGCTGGTGCGATGGAATTGAAGACCATCCGCCTAAAAATCGTCACCCCAGCGAAAGCTGGGGTCCATGATCGTTAACGGTAAGAGACTGACAAGAAGGCATTCGTTTCAGGGCAGATGGCCCGGACCGTAGTGGGCCTGCGCCGGGATCCAGTAACGTTCCAACTTCAAAAAATTCCAGCTTAACTGACGAGCGTTAGGCCTGCGCCGTGTTCCATGACAACGCTGTCAGTGCGCAAGTCGCTTGAGTTCACCAAAGCTCAATCCGTCTTCGCGAGACGACGCTGCCGCACCGCTGCCGCCAAACCCTCAAGCACCGTGAGACTACTCTCCCAGTCAATGCAACCATCGGTAATGGACTGACCATAGGTGAGCTCCTTGCCCTGCACCAGATCCTGACGGCCTGCCACCAAGTGGGACTCGACCATGACACCGATAATGCGGTCGTCACCTGCGGCCACCTGAGCGGCGATGTCGGCACAAACCGGCACCTGATTCTCCGGCTTCTTCGAGCTGTTCGCGTGCGACGAATCAATCATCAGTTTCTGTGACAGCCCGTTGGAGGCCAGCGCTTTGGCAGCTTCCTCGACGCTGGCGGCATCATAGTTGGGTGCTTTGCCGCCGCGCAGGATGATGTGGCAATCTTCATTGCCGTTGGTGGATACGATGGCGGAGTGACCGCCTTTGGTGACGGACAAGAAGTGGTGGGGTTGTGAGGCTGCCTTGATGGCATCAGCAGCGATTTTGATGTTGCCATCGGTGCCATTCTTGAACCCAACGGGGCAGGACAAACCGGAGGCCAGCTCACGGTGAACCTGTGATTCGGTGGTTCGGGCACCGATCGCGCCCCAGCTGATGAGATCGGCAATGTACTGCGGGCTGATCACATCCAGAAACTCGGTACCTGCCGGCAGGCCAAGCTCGTTGATGTTCATCAGCAGCTCGCGTGACAGACGCAAGCCATCATTGATGCGAAAGCTGTTGTCCAGATAGGGATCATTGATCAACCCCTTCCAGCCTACCGTGGTGCGGGGTTTCTCGAAATAGACGCGCATGATGATCTCGAGATCATCTTTGAATCGATCGCGCTGCTCAACGAGAAGGCGCGCATATTCCATCGCTGCTTTGGTGTCATGAATCGAGCAAGGTCCGATCACCACCATCATGCGGTCATCCTGACCATGCAAGATGCGATGCAAGGCCTGACGCGAGTTCGCGGTGACAGTCGCAATCTTTTCCGAGCACGGAAATTCGCGTATCAGATGCGACGGTGGGGTCAGTTCCTTCAACTCTCTAATCCTCAGGTCATCAGTGCGTGGCATGGGTTTCTCCAGAAATGTTTCGCGCAAAATAAAAAAACCGCCATGCCTGGCGGTTTCTAAGATTCGGTTTTTGTTCGCTTTGCTTTTACGTGAACTTACCGCTTCTCCACCGCCACAGGGCTGGGATAGCTAAAGTAAAAGAAAAAATAAAAGCGAAGCAGGGACATTGGTTTAGGTAAGTCGCTGTTAACCAGAGCGTGGATGGTGCTATAAATCCCCCGGTTTGGCAAGTCGGGGGGCGCTGAATAAATCTGCGCCTTCCAAGCTTGCCAATTCAACAATCAGGCCGTCCCTCCGACGGTGAGATCCTCGATTCGCAGAGTCGGCTGACCGACGCCGACCGGCACGCTCTGACCGTCCTTGCCACAGACGCCAACGCCGGAATCAAGGCGCATATCGTTGCCGATCATGGACACCCGATTCAGTACATCCGGACCATTGCCGATCAGGGTTGCGCCCTTGACCGGGTAGGCAAGCTTGCCGTTTTCGATCATCCAGGCCTCGCTGGCTGAAAAAACGAACTTGCCGTTGGTGATGTCCACCTGCCCACCACCGAAATTGACCGCATAAAGACCATTTTTTACTGACGCGAGGATTTCCTCGGGGTCGCGGTCGCCGCCGAGCATGTAGGTATTGGTCATGCGCGGCATGGGCAGATGGGCATACGATTCACGACGGCCGTTACCGGTGGCGGGCATTTTCATCAGGCGCGCATTCAGGGTGTCCTGAATGTAGCCTTTGAGGATGCCATCTTCAATCAGGGTGGTGCACTGGGTGGGATTGCCTTCGTCATCCACATTCAGAGACCCACGGCGATCGGCGATGGTGCCGTCATCGACGACCGTGACGCCTTTGGCTCCGACGCGCTGCCCGATGCGGCCGGAGAAGGCGCTGGATCCTTTGCGGTTGAAGTCACCCTCAAGGCCATGACCTATCGCCTCATGCAGCAAGACGCCCGGCCAGCCTGGGCCCAGTACGACGGTCATGGGACCTGCAGGCGCTGGTCGTGATTCAAGATTGACGAGCGCAGCGTTCACCGCTTCAGAGGCATATTTTTCCAGCAGTGCGTCGCTGAAATAAGCAAAGTCATAGCGACCACCACCACCGGCCGTGCCGACTTCGCGGCGGCCGTTCTGCTCGGCGATCACGGTCAGCGAGAGACGCACCAGCGGGCGAATGTCCGCCGCGATCACGCCATCACTGCGAACCACCAGCACCACGTCATGCTCACCGGCCAGACCGGCCATGACTTGCACGATGCGGGGATCCTTGGCACGCGCAATTTTTTCGATTTTCTCGAGCAAGTTCACTTTTGCGGTGGCATCCAGCGAGACGAACGGATCTTTTGGCAGGTAAAGCGAGCGTGCAGTGCCGGGTTGGATGGTCGAGGCGACTTTGATCTTGCCTGCACCCTGCCGTCCAATCGTGCGCGTTGCAGCAGCGGCCTCAAGGAGTGCACGCTCGGAAATCTCATCAGAATAAGAGAAAGCGGTCTTGTCGCCGGATACGGCACGTACGCCAACGCCCTGATCAATCGAGAAACTCCCTGTCTTGACGATGCCCTCCTCCAGACTCCAGCTCTCGCTCTTGGTGAACTGAAAATAGAGATCCGCGTAGTCGACCTTGTGCGTGAAGATCGAACCCAGCACCTTGAGCAAATGACCTTCGTCCAGTCCATTGGGCGTGAGCAGAACTTGGCGAGCAACGGTCTGGGTGTGGAGATTGGGTTCGATGAGTTTCATAGCGTTGAATGGCCTGACAGTAATTAAACGAGACGGTTGAACATGCAGCACCTGTATCGTCAGGCGCCGCAAATTGAAATCATACTGGATGGGGCCTGTTCATGCTGGCATGGCTGATCTAGCGGGTGCGATGCGCCAGTGCGGGCAGACTCTCGCGCACGCTGGACTGTCGGCCGAGGTCCAACTCGCCCATGACCAGGCCTTCGCCCTCGGGCAGCGAGGCGCAAATCTCGCCCCAGGGATCGACCAGCATGCTGTGGCCCCAGGTACGTCGGCCATTGGGATGCACGCCGCCCTGCGCAGCAGCCAGTACATGGCACTGGTTCTCGATGGCGCGGGCGCGCAGCAGCACTTCCCAGTGGGCGCGGCCCGTGGTGTAAGTGAACGCCGCGGGCATGACGAGGAGGTCACACGCGCCCATTGCCCGGTAAAGTTCAGGAAATCGCAAGTCGTAACAGATCGACAGGCCGATGCGCGCAAAAGGTGTCTCCAGCACGCAGACGTCGTTACCGGGCACGATCGTGCGCGATTCATCGAAAGATTCCTCACCCCGGGAAAAGCCGAACAAATGAATCTTGTCGTAGCGGGCGCATGCCTGCCCTTGGGGATCGTAGGCAAGCAAGGTATTGAGTACCTTGCCGGGCACGCCCGAGACCAACGGTACGGTGCCACCCAGCAGCCAGACACCGGCGTCGCGTGCAATGCGCGCCATAAAGTCCTGCAGCGGCCCCCGGCCGGGCGTTTCTGCATGATGCAGCTTGTCATGTTCGGTGCGTCCCAGCAGCGGCCAGTACTCGGGTAACAGCACCAGCGAGGCGCCGGCATCCGCAGCTTCACGTACGCGCCGCTCTACCGTCGCCATGTTATCGGCTGGCTCCGGGGTAGAGACCATCTGTACCGCTGCGATTTTGATGGGTGTTGACACCGGTTCTCCCGACCTCATGATCACGGCCTGCTGACTTTCTCTGCGTCCACCGAATTGACATCCACTTTACGCTTGATGGTTGATTTTTTGACGACCGGATCTTTCCATGGACCGGTAATCACGTACTCCTGCGAAAGAGCCTGAGACAGAGGGTTTCGCAGAAACAGCTGCGCAAGGAACGAGCCCAGCCCGATGACAGGGTTGACCGCCAGACCGTAAATCACGGATGCACCGCCCGCATTAATTTCCGGAACAACGACCACATTCAGATTCTGGGTCTCATCGTTCAGGTCGACTGTACCGTCGATCAGGACGACGGCATTCACCCCTCGCATCTTGAAGGTATCGGTCTTGAGCACACCGCGTGATATTGCAGCTGTACTGGCAATGCTGTCGAATGCAAAACCATCGGTGAACAGGTCGCGGAAATCCAGCGTCAGGCGCCTTGGCAAAGACTGCAGACTCATCACACTCAACAATTTCGCGACACCCGGATCAGCTTTCAGAAACTGGCCCGAATTGATGCGCAAATTCATATTACCCGACAAGGTTGGAAAATCGAATGCAGAGGGCGAACCCTTCCAGTTGAGATCGCCTTCCATCCGACCTTTGCCACCCTTGAGCGCTTTTTCAAAGCCGACCCTGTCGAGGAGGTGACCGGCATCGTTGATGTCGAGTTCATAATTCAAGACAGACTGGCCCTCGTTACCGTTCAACAGCCAGCGTCCGGTTGCGCGCAGACTGGCATCGGGATTGGTCAGCGCTAGTTTGCTGATCCGCCATTCCCGGCCTGGTGTCATGATCGCCGCATTGGTGGCCGCCAGTTCCAGTCGACCCAGTTTCATGCCACGCAGTTCGAAACTATCCGCAACGATATCCAGACCCGGCAACTCTGCCGCAGATTTTTTACCACTCAGCAGTTCGGTGACGTCCGCATCAGCGGCGCGTTCTATTTTCAGTGATGACAGGCGCGCCGTGATTTTGCCCGCACCCCGCTCGGAGGACGGATCTTCCCAAGTCGCCTGACCGGCGACCTCGTCGGACTGCATCGTGAATTTCCATCCGCTGCGCTGGCGCGTCAAGGCCAACACCATGTTGTCCAACGGCCGATCGAAGACAGTCAGCTCATTGGCACGGAGATTGATCACATCGGGGGTAAAAAACGGCGCATAGTCCGCGCTTTGCATTGTGACCTGAGCCGCGCCCTGCCCGGTACCGGGCGGACTTGAGACGTTCTCGGTCGTTCCTGTACCCGTCTCTGCCGTGAGCGCCGCCATCGTCGAACGCCAGGCATCCGCGTTGAACGAGGCCACGTTGAGCTGAATGGCCAGACCACTGTCGGGCTGCGGTACAGCGGTGTTCACACCAATACCACCGCGCACCATCCGCCAGGTGCGATTGAGGGGATTGCTGCGCTGTCGCAAATAACGCGCATTGATACTGCGCCCCAGGCTGATTCGAATTTCTTCTGTCGGCGTAAGCCCATCCGGTGCCGGCAAGGGCTGCACCACCACGCGCAAGGGCCAGTTTTCACTGGCAGATTTCTGCAAAGGCGCGGGAAAATCCAGCGCCAGGCCAGCCAACGAGGCGTCTATCGTCAACTCGGGGCGCTGGTTCCTGAGCCTCAGGTTGGCAGTGTAACGTGTACTGCCACTCATTTTTTTCAACACACGCTTGGCAATTGGTGAGGTGATTGCACGAGCTGCGCTATCTGCATTGATCGACCCCTCCAACTTGATTTGCACGCTGCCATCGCGCTGGCTGCCACCACTCAAGGCCAATGGTCCGCCAAGAAAAACAGCTTGCATCGACGGTAGTTGAACACCCTGCTCCGAGAAATTCAACTCGCCAATGACTTGCTGAGCCGCTGGCCATGCCCGCCACAGCTGAACTTCGTTACCTGAGAACTTGACGTTGCCTTGCACAGTAGGCGTTCCTGATGCACTGAGAGGGAGCTGCATCTTCAAGCCCAGCCTGACATTACCCGTCGCCCTGACCTCTTCAGTGAAACCATCGATCCAGCCCGTGACCGGCGTGACGCTGACATAAGCGAGCATGGACTGCAATGCACCCTGTGCCACGCCACTGACCTCAAGCACTGGCTTGGTGCTCAGATAATCCGGCACCACAGCATTGACCTCTGATATGGCAACCCCTGCAGTTTTTGCGCTATCTGCATGAATCTGCAGGCGGGTACGGTCCAGAACCAGATTACCGTTTATATCTTCGATCTTGGGCCACAAAAGTGTCCGCCGATCCTGAGACAATTCTTTGGGTGCGGGACTGAGCGTTGCCTTTTCTATTTTTGCTGTAAGTTTGAAAATCTCAGCCGGGTTTTCCGTGATGATTTTTTGTTGGAACGGAAATTTATCAAGATCTCCCTTGATCAGCAAAGTCACATCGCGTGCACGCCCTTCCAGTAGTGCCGAGCTCAGCCACTCGCGCGTATCACCCGTGACGACGGCAGGAAGATAACGCGGCACCTGGCTCAATTCAATGACGGGCAGCTGCAGCTTCAGATCCAGCTCACCCAGCTGGCTGGCCGAGAGTGGCAGCGCTGCGGTGTAGCTGCCCAAGAGCGTGCCCACGACGCCCGCCTGTGAAAAACGCATTGATTCAATACGCATGGCGAGCTGCTTATTGTCGCGCATTGACCAACTGCCTTCGAGTGCAAGATCATCCAGGCTCAGTTGCGGTAGCGCCAATCCATTTGCGGCGTGCAGTTTTACGTGCTCGCTACGCAATTTCAAGCGTCCACCGTCCTGATTCGCATCCACTTCACCGGACACACCATCAAAAGCGGGCAAAGAATCCCGTCCGCTCGCCTGCCGAATGCCCAGCGCATCGAATTTGCCAGCAAACCGATACGGTCCGCTGCCCGGCACAGACCCATCCCAGGATGCCGAGAAATCCCGGAATAATCCACGGGGAGCAAGATCAGACAGCGTGCGCCGGAAGTCCTCGGATAAAGGCACATGCGCTGCAAACTGAGCCAGTGCACCGACATCCATTTCGGTGATTTTCAAGTCATGGTGCTCGGCTTTGCTGCCAGCTGCCGCAGCGACCACATGGCTTACGGTCGTCCGCGGTAATACGGCGCCTTGCTCGGTCCGCAGTGAAAAATTGGTCAGTGTAAGTTGATGGCCATGTTCGCCATAAGAGAGTATTTTTTGCTTGAGACCTGAACTCACTTCACCGGCTGAAATGCGCCCGCTGACATCGATGAGCTTGAGTGGTTCCAGTGACTGATCCAGCCTCACCGACAAATTGGACAGGGACAGATCTGCGGTCACATTCGCCACGGCACCTCGATCGAAATTTACCCAGGCGCGTACGGAGCCGTCACCTCCGGTAAGCTGGTACGGCATGTCAATGTAGGACTTCCACGCTTCAAGATGCGTTTTTTGCCAATGGATATAAAGCTCGCCTACCCATTCCGCATAAGCTGCGCGTTGTTTCGAAAATGGCAGGTGAGTGAATTCAACGCGCAGATCAATGGGCGCTGCCATTGATTCGGGCGGCGTCGCCTTGAGCGCGGCACGGTGCGTACGCCAACGATTCTGCAAGACGAAGCTGATATCGTTGAGCATGAGGTCGGGTGCCGAGCGCATCTGATCGCGCCAGCGCAACTGACCCTGCCTGATCACGATCTCATGCTGTGCCAGCAGCCAGTCAAGTCCAAGCCCATCATCAGGCTTGTTGGGATCAATCCGCAAGCCACCAACAAAAATATGCCCATCACTATCGCGTTCTATCTCCAGATTCGGGCGCGACAATTCCAATGCCTGCAGACGTAACTCGCCCATAACCGACCACCATGAAATGGTGGCATTCACTTGGGGCAGTACGAGTGCGCTCTCACCCTTGTCGTTGTGAATGACAACGTTTTCCAGTTTCAGGCGGGGATTCAGTCCATGCCAGCTGGCCTGTATGCCGTCAATACGAACACTACGATTGACAAAATGACTTGCGAGTTGCTCTACGTGCGATTTGTAGCTGTCGATGTTGGGCAAGACGAGATAGCGCAGAGACAGGAAGGCTGCACAGAACGCAAAATAGATAATGACCAGCGTGAGCAACATCCAGCCAAGCGCATGGTGCGTTATACGATTGACCTTGTCGTAGCCGACACGAACCGAACGCCATCCAACCCGCAGGGCTTGTCTGATACGATTTGGTTTATCTGGCTGACTCGACATTAAATAGAATTGTTGTAATGCATACCGCACTCACAGAGTCATCGCTGCAAATCCTGCTGTCCCCGCCACCCCGACAACGCTCCGAGTGACCTTATGCGCATAACCCCGCCTTTCACCAGCCCGAACCTTTCCCGGTTCGTCAGACGCTGGCTGGATGCGGATCCTGCGCGACCCGCCGAATTGGCGCGAATGGCTGGATTATCGCTTGCCTTGGTGGACTTTGCCCAGTTGCTTGAGTCGCACTTGGCGCTTGTGCCGTCACTGCCGGCGGCCATGCGTCGCCTGCGAAACACACTGGTCGCCGCCATCGCCGAGCGTGATCTCGCCGGCCATGGCGACCTGAATGAGGTTCTGAGCGCCATATCGGCATTCGCCGAGTTCGCGATCAACCGGCATCTGGACGACTTGTATCGCAGCCAGTGCGCATTGCACGGCATACCGATCGGTGAGGAGTCAGGCACTGCCCAGCAAATGATCGTGCTCGGCATGGGTAAGCTGGGCGGCCGCGAACTGAATGTGTCTTCCGATATCGATTTGATTTTCTTGTATCCGGAAGATGGGGACACCAGGGTTACCGCCGAGGGCCAACGCCAACTGTCCAACCATGAATTTTTTGTTCGCCTTGGTAAAAAACTGATTGCCGACATCGCCGAGATCACCGCCGACGGGTTCAGTTTCCGGGTGGATATGGCACTGCGGCCCAATGGCGCATCAGGCCCACTGGCAGCCAGCTTCGGGATGCTTGAGGAGTATCTGATGGTGCAGGGGCGCGAGTGGGAACGTTATGCCTGGGTCAAAGCGCGTGCACTGACCGGGCGCGCCGAGGACATTGCTGCGCTCGAGGCGATTGTGCGACCGTTCGTTTACCGCCGCTACCTGGATTTTGGCGCGATTCACGCGCTGCGTGATATGCATGCGCAAATACGGGCCGAAGTCGTACGACAGGAAACTCGCCATCCGCAACGCAATATCAATGTCAAGCTCGGCCGCGGCGGCATACGCGAAGTTGAATTCCTTGCGCAGGTTTTTCAGCTGATCCGGGGTGGCCGCGACCCAGGGCTTCGTGACCGCTCTACCCGTGCCACCTTGCGCATACTCGCAGAAAAAAAACTGCTGCCTGCGCAGGTGAGCGCTCGCTTGCTGGAGGCCTATACGTTTCTCCGTAATCTGGAGCACCGTGTGCAGTATCTCGATGATGCACAAACGCACGTGTTGCCAGCGTCGGAGGACGACCGCCTGCTGCTGGCCCGGGCAATGGGATACGACGACACGCCCGCCTTGCTACGTGCACTCAGCACGTACGCAGATTGGGTGGCAGCACGCTTCGATGAAATTTTCGATGACAAATCAGCCCCCGATGCCGGGGCTGGCAGAGAAGTCCCGGACTTGTCATTTGACGAGGCCACGGAAGAGATGATCTCGACGCAATTGCACCAACTGGGTTTTGATGATGCATCAGCCTCCGCCCAACGCTTGCTTTCCAGTTGGCGCAGCACCCGGATCCAGTCACTGCCGCCGCAGCGCAAAGGGCAACTGCAAGCGCTACTGCGCTCCTCGCTACCCATGATCGGTCAGCAAACGGATTCAGCGTCCAGCTCGGCAACACTCAACCGCTTGCTGGATTTTTTCGATACCATCGCGCGCCGCTCGGCTTATCTGGCTTTGCTTACCGAATATCCTCATACCCTGACTCGGGTGATTCGCATGATGGCCGCCAGTGACTGGGCGGCCAAGTATCTGACCCGCCACCCGGTCTTGATGGATGAATTTCTGGATGACGCCATCCTCCATACTGAACCCGACTGGCAGGCTTTTGCGCAGGAGTGTCGTCAGCAACTTCAGGCTTTCGAGGGCGACACCGAACGTCAGATGGATGTGCTGCGCGAGCAGCATCATGCGCAACTGTTTCGGTTGCTTGCACAGGATCTCGATGGCGTGCTCAGCGTAGAGCGTCTTGCAGATCATTTGTCAGCGCTGGCGGATGTACTCATCTCGGTGACGCTTGATGCGGTCTGGCAGACACTCACCGGCCGACATCGCGATCAACCACGATTTGCCGTCATCGCCTATGGGAAGCTGGGCGGCAAGGAGTTGGGATATGCCTCGGATCTGGATGTCATTTTTCTGTATGACGATGATGATCCAGAGGCACCCGCCATCTACGCGAAGCTGGCGCAGCGTTTCATTACCTGGATGACCAGTCACACGCCTGCCGGCATCTTGTTTGATATCGATATCGCCCTCAGACCGGATGGCGCCAGCGGTCTGCTCGTGTCCTCGCTATCGGCATTCGAGAAATACCAGCATCAGTCCGCCTGGTTGTGGGAGCATCAGGCACTTACCAGAGCACGCTTCTGCGCAGGCGATCAGAACATCGGTGCACAATTCGAAGCGCTCCGTACGCAGGTGCTGCGCCAGGCCCGAGATCCCGTTCAGCTGCGTTCTGAAATACTGGCCATGCGCCAACGGATGCATGATGCGCATCCCAATCGCTCGGAATTATTCGATCTCAAGCACGATGCGGGCGGCATGATCGATATCGAATTCATCGTTCAATTTCTGGTGCTGCGTCATGCGGCCGACTATCCCGCCATGACCGGTGACATCGGCAATATTGCTCTACTAAAACTAGCTGGCGAGCTACAACTGATCGACGCACCACTGTCGGTTGCCGTCAGCGATGCCTACCGGCGCTTCCGCAAACTTCAGCATCAAATTCGCCTGACCGGGCATGACCGGGCGCGGGTTGAACAAGCTCGGGTAGCCGAACCCCGCAAGGCCGTCGAGCAACTTTGGCAACAAGTTCTGTTGCACGACTGAAATCTCCACGCAGCGCTTTCCTAGCCTACTCGCCTCTTAGCGGCCTTGCCTTTTCAGGCTCACGATACCGGCGCCTCACTCGTCACAAATACACAACAGTATAAAAATTACCAAACGAATAATTTCGCGGCTAATTACAATTCATGCAACGTCGTCACTCAGGTGCGACTCCTCTGGCGCGACGTATGACCCCCCTTTCACTCAGGACGAGATCATGAACAGATACGCAGTTCTCTGCATGGCTTTAGCCGTTCTTCTTTCGGGATGCGCAACACAGCGCGACATCGAGAGCCAGAAAATTTCCAAAAGCAATCTGACCTCAGGTCAGGTCAGCATCACACTCAAGAAAAACATCACCACGCAGCAGGAAGTCGTGGAGACTTTTGGGGCGCCCAATCTGGTGACCCAAAACGCCGATGGCGAGGAATCCTGGACTTATCAGAAGCAAGCGACGGTCTCGAATGCGAGTTCCAGCTCGGCTTTTGCAACGATCATTCTGGCTGGCGCATCCAGTAACAGCTCCGGTCTCGAGCAATCCAGCCGAACGATAACGCTGATCATCAAGTTCAGAGATATCAAAGGCGTCAAAACAGTCACCGACTTTTCTTCCCGCTACTCTTCATTCTGAGACTGAGCCATGAAAACCATCACGACCTCTATCACGACCATGCCCGATGTCCCTGATTCAGCTTCCACAACCGAGACCAACCGGAAGGCCGTGTCCTTTGGCTCGGAAAACGGCAGTGGCCTCCTGCGACGAGTGCTCTGTGCTCTGGCAATAGGCAGCACGCTCTTCACGGCCGGCTGCGCAATGAATGACGCGCCTCAGAACAAGACCTCATTGGAAATTCAAGCCTATCAGTCCCGGGCATTCGAAGTGGATAAAAAGACGGCGTTCAATTCCGCGATGTCCGTCTTTCAGGATCTGGGCTATATCGTGAATTCAGCCAATCTGGATACCGGCTTCATCACGGCAGAATCTCCCACGAAGGGCGCGAAAGGTAGTGAAGCATTTCTCTCTTTTCTGGCGGGGATGCGGGTCGAGGGAAGAACGGCAGTGACTGCCTTTGTTGAGGAACTGTCCCCGAAATCTGCAAAGATACGCTTGAATTTTGTCGAGAGAAAAAAATCTTCCGGCGACTATGGCCAGCAAGCCAACCGCGATGATCCGATACAGGATCCAAAAATTTACCAGTCAGCGTTCGAAAAAATCAGCGATGCCATCTTCATTCGGGCAGCACAAAAATAAAAAACCGCGTCATCATGTGAAAAGCCTGGCAGCTCATGTGAACTGCCGGGCTTTTTTCTGAAACACATCAAACCGCTTACTTTGCGCTCATCAGCGCCATGGTTGTATCGAGCATGCGGTTCGAGAAACCCCATTCATTGTCGTACCATGAAGAGACTTTCACAAGACGACCCGAGACTTTGGTTAAGGTCGCATCAAAATTGCTCGATGCCGGATTGTGATTGAAATCTACCGAGACCAGTGGCTCGGTGTTGTAGGTCAGGATACCCTTCAAAGGACCGTCGGCTGCTTTTTTCATGATGCTGTTGACTTCATCAACGGTGGTGTCACGCGCAGCAATAAAAGACAGATCAACGATGGAAACATTGATGGTCGGTACGCGAATCGCATAGCCATCCAGCTTGCCATTGAGTTCAGGCAGCACCAAACCCACCGCGACTGCTGCACCGGTCTTGGTGGGAATCATCGACTGAGTCGCCGAGCGTGCGCGACGCAGATCTTCATGCATGACATCGGTGAGTACCTGATCATTGGTGTAGGCATGTACCGTAGTCATCAGGCCATTTTCAAGACCAATCGTGTCATTGAGTGGCTTGACCAGGGGCGCCAGACAGTTGGTGGTACATGAGGCGTTGGAGATCACGGTGTCGGAAGATTTCAGTACGCTCTGGTTCACGCCAAAGACCACAGTCGCATCAACATCCTTACCGCCGGGCGCCGAGATGATGACTTTCTTGGCACCACCTTTGAGGTGCGCAGAGGCTTTTTCCTTGGTAGTAAAAAAGCCGGTACATTCCATGACCACATCAACACCCAGCTCGCCCCAAGGAATATCTGCCGGATTGCGCTGCGCAAAGACACGAATTTTGTCACCATTGACGATCATGTAATCGCCCTCGACCACGACGGTGCCGGGGAATTTGCCATGCGCCGTATCGTAGCGCGTGAGATGCGCATTCGATTCCGCATTACCCAGATCATTGATGGCAACGATCTGGATATCGTTTTTCTTGCCGCCCTCGTAGTGAGCGCGCAATACATTGCGCCCGATGCGGCCGTAGCCATTGATCGCAACTTTGATAGTCATATGGATCTCCTGAGTGATTATTGCTGGTAACTGTATTGTGTGCTGGTCAGTGCAACACTGACTTGACTGCCGCCACGACGCTTTCCGTCGTCAATCCGAAATGCTTGAACAGCGCGCCGGCCGGCGCAGACTCGCCAAAGGTATCGACACCGATCACGGCGCCGTCGAGACCCACATATTTGAACCAGAAGTCCGTGACACCTGCCTCGATGGCGACGCGCGGCAAATGCCTGGGCAGAACGCTGGCTTTGTAGGCAGCATCCTGTCGCTCGAAGACATCGGTACTCGGCATGGACACGATCCTCGCCAAGATACCTTCAGCGGCCAGAACTTCAGCGGATTTAAGTGCCAGTTCGACTTCAGAGCCTGTCGCAATCAAAATCACGCGGGCCGACTTGTCATCACGCAGGATATAGCCCCCGCGTCGGATATCGCCAATTTGCTCAGGCTCTCGCTCAAGAAAAGGCAGGTTTTGTCTGGAGAAAATCAATGTGCTCGGGCCGTGCTTGCGGCGCACCGCTTCAGCCCATGCCACTGCAGATTCCACCGTGTCACAAGGACGCCAGTTATCGAGATTCGGAATCAGGCGCATGCTGGAGACGTGCTCGACCGACTGGTGGGTCGGGCCATCTTCGCCCAAACCGATGGAGTCATGCGTGAATACAAAGATGGAACGCCGTTTCATCAGCGCTGCCATGCGCAAGGCATTGCGACTGTAATCCGAGAAAGTCAGAAAGGTTGCGCCGAACGGAATGTAGCCGCCGTGCAGCGCAATACCGTTCATGATCGCGCTCATCCCAAATTCGCGCACACCATAATTAATGTGGTTGCCCGGTTGGTCGGCACGAACGGCGATGCATTCTTTCCAGTTGGTGAGATTGGATCCAGTCAGGTCAGCCGAGCCGCCAAGAAATTCCGGCAAGCCGGGAGCGAGCGCCTGAATGGCATTTTGGCTGGCCTTGCGAGTGGCAATGTTTTCTTTTTTCTGCACGCAGGTAGCGATAAGCGCAGCAACGGACTGATCAAATGTCGCTGGCAATTCACCCTGCATGCGACGAATCAGTTCGGCAGCTTCTTTCGGGAATTTCTCGCGATAGGCGTTGAATTTTTTTGTCCAGGTCGCTTGCAACGCTGCACCTTGTTGCTTCGCATCCCAGGCGGCATACACATCATTCGGTATTTCGAAAGGTGGAGAGTCCCAGCCGATAGCAGCCCGCGTGGCGCCAATTTCCGCATCGCCGAGAGCGGCGCCATGAACCTTGTCGCTGCCCGCCATATTCGGCGATCCTTTGCCAATCACGGTCTTGCAGCAAATCAGTGTGGGACGATCGGACTGGCGGGCGGCAGCAATCGCTGCATCCACTGCCTGCACATCATGTCCGTCCACATTCGGAATCACGTGCCAGCCGTAACTCTCGAAACGCTTCGGGGTATCGTCACGAAACCAGCCCTCCACCTTGCCATCAATGGAAATGCCATTGTCGTCGTACAGCGCGATCAGCTTCGATAAACGCAAGGTACCGGCAAGAGAGCAGGCTTCATGACTGATGCCTTCCATCAGACAACCGTCGCCGAGGAATACATAGGTGTGATGATCAATGACTTCAAAGCCGGGCCGGTTGAATTCGGCCGCGAGCAAATGTTCTGCCAGCGCCATACCGACCGCGTTGGTGACGCCCTGACCCAAGGGGCCGGTCGTGGTTTCAACGCCAGGTGTGATGTCGACTTCCGGGTGACCCGGCGTCAGTGAATGCAGTTGCCGAAAGTTGCGAATCTCGTCCATGGAGAGTGCGTAACCGGACAAATGCAGCAAGGCGTACAACAGCATGGAGCCGTGACCATTGGAAACCACGAAGCGATCGCGATCTATCCATTGGGGATCAGCAGGGTTGTGCCGCAAATGTCCTCCCCACAAAGCAACGGCGATATCCGCCATACCCATGGGCATGCCGGGGTGTCCCGAGTTGGCTTTTTGCACAGCGTCCATCGCGAGCGCGCGGATCGCATTTGCCATTTTGCGGGTATCCGCACCCGAGTCCAGTTTGGAAGTCATATTGCCAAGATTGAATGAAGATAGAATCGCGGCGCCAAAAAATCTCCATCAAAATGAGCGCCACGGAGTGAGGCAATCCCTGGCAAGCGTGCAGCGGGAGGTATCGTGCACCACGCTGCAAGCCTGAGAACCGTGTGGACGACTACCCAGCACGCGCCCGTCGAGACTGACCCCTGCGCTGGCAGCAGCATTTTGATAGAGACTCTGCGATGAAGCGCCGACAGAAAAACCCCAGATTTTACCAGAGCAGGCTCAGACGCTTACAATTGGTGCAGACCTTCTTTTGACAAACCGTCTCTCGCTCACTTATCTGATGCCTCGCTTCTACTGCGACCAACCACTTGAGGCCGGCCAACCACTGCGCCTGCCCGATCACATCGCCCGACATGTGCACGTACTTCGTCTCAAAGTCGGTGATGTGGTGACATTGTTTAACGGGGGCGGCGGCGAATACGCCGCCACGCTCGTGGGCATCGAGAAGAAACACGTCGAGGTCGAGGTCAAAACCTTTTCAGCACGAGAAGTCGAGCCGGCCCACGCGATCACGCTCGCACAGGGCTTGCCCGAAGGCACAAAAATGGACTGGATCGTTGAAAAAGCGGTCGAGTTGGGTGCTACCGGTATTCAACCATTGATGTGCAGCCGCTCCGTTATCCGGCTTGATGAAGAGCGTGCCGGGAAAAAAATGACCCACTGGCAGGGCATCATGGCTGCTGCCGCCGAGCAGTGTGGGCGCAATCGCCTGCCCATGCTGGGTGCGCCCCTGCGTTTCGATCACTGGGTCACGCAGCACAGCATGCATCGCCGCATTCTGCTCTCCCCCCGCGCAACCGAACCCCTCCAACACTGGGCTCGCCATCAGCCCGCGCAAGCAATCACCCTGATGATCGGCCCCGAGGGTGGCTGGTCAGAAGATGAAGAGCGCCTGGCCATCAGCCATGGCGCACTGTGCCTTGGATTAGGTGAGCGCGTACTGCGTACAGAGACCGCGGGCATGGCGGCACTGGCGTCGCTGCAGGCGCTGTGGGGCGACCTGTGAACGATCAGCCGGTCGATCTGTTCGTTCGGAGGCCCATGCGAGGGCCCTGCCGACTCTTTTTGGGCGACTTAGGCGGCACTTTTCATCGCGCTCTCGCCGCCGTCCACCTGCAACTGGCAAGACCCGCTGAAAGCTGGCTGATCCGCCGGAAAACCAAGGGAAACCCTCTATAATCGAGGGCTTTCGCATTACGCCACCCCACATCCTGCCCATGAAGGTATTTCGCGGACTTCCCTCGCTGGCTGATCGACGCCCCTGCGCACTGACTATCGGCAATTTCGATGGCGTGCATCTGGGTCATCGGGCATTGCTTGCGCGCGTGTCCGAGGCTGCGCAACGGCTGAGCGTTGAGACTGCCGTCATGACCTTTGAGCCGCATCCGAGAGAGTTTTTCGCGCGGATGGCGGGTGACGACAGCCGCGCACCCAGCAGGATCGCCAATCTGCGCGACAAGCTGCAGGCACTCGCGCAGGCCGGTGTGGATCGCGTGATTGTTGAGCATTTCAACGCGTACTTTGCCTCACTGTCACCGGAAAATTTTATTCGTCAGGTCGTGGTCGAGGGCTTGCAGGTCAAGTGGCTGATTGTTGGCGATGATTTCTGCTTTGGTGCAAAGCGTGCGGGGAATTTCGAGGCGCTGGCCGAGGCAGGAAAAAAATACGACTTCGAAGTCATCGCTCTGCACACGGTGGCACATGAGGGAGCACGCATCTCCTCTTCTGCCGTGCGTGCTGCGCTGACCGTGGGCGACTTTGGTCACGTACGGGAATTGCTCGGAGAACCGTATTCAATTTCAGGTCGGGTGCTGCATGGCCGGAAGCTGGGTCGCACGATCGGTTTTCCGACGGCCAATCTGCGTATCGCGCACCGGCGCCCCGCGCTCAACGGGATTTTTGTCGTGCAGGTGCATGGCCTTGGCGAGCGTCCACTACCCGCCGTCGCCAGCATGGGCGTGCGTCCGACGGTGGAGGACAATGGCCGGGTGCTGCTCGAAGTCCATATGTTTGATTACATCGGCGACTGCTACGGCAAACTGATCCGCGTGGAATTCATGGAAAAACTGCGCGACGAAGAAAAATACGACAACCTCGACACACTGACGGAGGCAATCGCTGCCGATGCTCATGCTGCACGTACCTTTTTTGCAGAACGAAGTCGCCTGACCCTTACCGAATTTCCATCCTGATCGCGCCTCATGTCCGACAACAGTAAAAAAACTGAAAGCAAGTACCCGGTCAATATGACCGAAACACCCTTCCCGATGCGGGGTGATCTCGCCAAGCGCGAGCCGCAATGGGTCGCGCAGTGGCAGCAGAAGAAACGCTACCAGCTCATCCGCAAGGCCTCCGCTGGCAGACCGAAATTCATCCTGCATGACGGCCCGCCCTATGCCAATGGCGATATTCACATCGGTCACGCCGTAAATAAAATCCTCAAGGACATGATCGTCAAGACGCGTCAACTGGCGGGTTTTGATGCGCAGTACGTACCCGGCTGGGATTGCCACGGCATGCCGATAGAAATTCAAATCGAAAAACAGTACGGAAAAAATCTGCCCACAGCCGACGTGTTGGCCAAATCACGTGCCTATGCGGCAGAGCAGGTAGAGCGACAGAAAAAAGATTTTATTCGCCTGGGTGTGCTGGGTGATTGGGACAATCCTTACCTCACCATGAATTACCGCAATGAGGCCGATGAAATCCGCGCGCTCGGCAGCATTCTCGACAAGGGATTCGTCTACCGCGGACTCAAGCCCGTGAACTGGTGCTTCGATTGCGGGTCAGCCCTCGCTGAGGCTGAAGTGGAATATCAGGACAAACGCGATCCGGCGATTGATGTCGGCTTTCCGTTTGCCGAGCCAGAACGTCTGGCCAAAGCGTTTGGACTCGCAACGCTGCCTGCGCAAAAAGGCTACGTGGTCATTTGGACCACGACCCCGTGGACGATACCGTCCAATCAGGCACTCAACATGCACCCCGAGTTCAGCTACGCGCTGGTGCGGACCGAGCGCCATGATGAAACCATACTGCTCATCCTTGCCGAAGATCTGGTGGACAGCTGCCTCACGCGCTACGGTCTGGAAGGCAAAACGATTGCAACCTGCACTGGCGAGGCCTTGTCGGGTGTGAATTTTCATCACCCGATGTCGTCCGCTGATGCGGGCTATGCGCGTTTGTCACCCGTCTACCTGGGCGACTACGTGACCAAAGATGCCGGTACCGGCATCGTGCATTCCGCGCCCGCCTACGGCGTGGAAGACTACGCATCCTGCAAAGCACACGGCATGAAAGACGATGCCATCATCAATCCGGTGATGGGCGATGGGCGTTATGCATCAACGCTGCCGCTGTTTGGCGGCATGACCATCTGGGAAGCCTCAAAACCGATCTGCAGCACACTCGACAAGGCAGGCACCTTGTTCAAACTCGTCATGTTTGATCACAGCTACATGCACTGCTGGCGCCATAAAACACCCATCATTTATCGCGCGACCTCGCAGTGGTTTGCCAGCATGGATCGC
>JAJTGC010000031.1 GCA_021298975.1 Oxalobacteraceae bacterium | reverse complement strand
CCTTTCCAGGTATTCCAGACTTTGGGACTGGTGCCGCGTATGTCGGCGACGGTCAGTAGATACAGCGCGGTGAGATAGCGCTCGTTTTTGACGGTTTTTACGAAGGTACGCACGACGTCAGGATCGGACAGGTCCTGTTTCTGTGCCACCTGCGACATGAGCAAATGATGCTCGACCAGAAAAACCACCAGCTGCGTATCTTCTTTTGAAAGACCATGATCGCGACAGAACAGTCGCGCATCATGCTTGCCCAACTTGGAATGGTCGCCACCGCGGCCTTTGGCGATGTCATGAAACAGAGCAGCAATATAAATCAGCCAAGGCTGGGAAAAATTTGCCATCAGCTGGCTGCAGAACGGGTACTCGTGCGCATGCTCGGGAATAGCGAAACGACGCACATTGCGCACCACCATCAGAATGTGCTGATCGACCGTATACACATGAAACAAATCATGCTGCATCTGCCCAATGATGCGGCGGAAGTTGGGCAAGTAGCGGCCGAGGATGGACAACTGATTCATCAACCGCAGCGTGTGGGTGATCCCTTTGGGCGCCCGGATAATTTGCATGAACAAGTCGCGGTTGGCAGGATCGCGGCGGAATTTTGCATCAATGCGAAAACGGTCATGCCAGATCGCGCGTTGCGTGCGCGCGGTCATGCCTTTGATTTCACCGTGCTGCTCGAGCAGCAGGAAAATTTCCAGCAAGGCCGAGGGCGCTTCGGCAAACACCCGCTCATGGGCGATATCGATCATGCCGTTGACTTCATTGAAGTGCGGCGAGATGGCGCGTGAGACGCTCACTTGTGGAAACAGATGCGCCTCGATGTTTTGCAGCAGGATGGTGTTGAGCTGGGTCACTGCTTTGGCCGCCCAGTAATAACGCTGCATCAGCACTTCGCTGGCACGCCGCGTATCGGTGGTGGCAAAACCGAAGGTTACGGCAATCGCCGACTGCACATCGAAAATCAAGCGGTCTTCTCGGCGTCCGGCATGCAGATGCAGACGGATGCGAATGTCTTTGAATGCGCGCTCCTTGGCCGCGAGCTGGCGCGCTTCGGTGGGTGTGATCAGATCGCGCTCGGCGAGCTTGCGCCAGGAGTCGCCCAATCCCGCTGCCTTGGCCACCCACAAGATCACTTGCAGATCGCGCAGTCCGCCGGGACTTTCTTTGCAGTTGGGCTCAAGACTGTAGGGCGTGTTTTCGTATTTCACATGCCGCTGGCGCAATTCGAGCACTTTGTCCTGAAAAAAGGCGCGTGCATCCATCGCGGCTGTGCAGCGTCGCTGCAGTGCTTTGAAATGCGTTTTGCTGCCGTAAACGAGGCGGGCTTCCATCAGGCTGGTCCGCACCGTGATATCGGCAGCGGCTTCCGTCAGGCATTCATCCACGGTGCGAATACTGTGGCCGATTTCCAGGCCCAAATCCCAGAGCAATTGCACCAGTAGTTCGAGTTTTTCTTTGAGTGCCTGGTCGGGTGCTGAAGGAAGGAGGATCAGCAAATCGATATCGGAGCAGGGGAAGAGCTCGCCCCGGCCATAGCCTCCCACCGCCACCAGGGACGCTGATGCCGGCATGGCAAATTGCTTCCATGCCTGGGTAAGCACCAGATCGGCGTTTTGCCGCATGCGCTTTAAAAGACGTTCCGGACGCCGATCGTGTTCGTAGTCAGTAACGATGGTCTGGCGGCCGTGCTTGAGCTGCTCTCGAAGCGAGAGCGCCAGCGGGGCCATGTCAGGCAACGGCGGCGGGTTTGCCTGCATGACTTTCCTCAATGAGGGCCGGTGGTGCCGGGCTCGCGGCCGAGACGGTGAGCACCTCGTAACCGGTTTCTGTGACCAGAACGGTATGTTCCCATTGAGCGGAGAGGCTGCGATCACGGGTCTTGATGGTCCAGCCATCACCCATTTCGCGGATTTCGCGCTTGCCCGCATTGACCATGGGCTCGACGGTGAAGATCATGCCAGCCTGAAGCTGATCCAGTGTGCCCGGGCGGCCGTAATGCAGTACCTGCGGCTCTTCATGGAAGATCTTGCCGATACCGTGACCGCAGAATTCCCGCACGATGGAGAAACCCGCTTTTTCAGCGTGTTGCTGAATGACGTGGCCAATGTCACCCAGATACGCGCCAGCCCGGATTTTGGAAATGCCCAGCCACATGCACTCGTAGGTGATGTCCGTGAGGCGTCGGGCGAGGATGGAAGGCTGACCAACATAAAACATGCGGCTGGTGTCGCCGTGGTAACCCGCTTTGATGACGGTAATGTCAATATTGATAACGTCGCCGTTTTTGAGCACCTTGTCGCCCGGAATGCCGTGGCACACGACGTCGTTGACGGAGGTGCAAATGGCCTTCGGATAGGGCGTGTAGCCGGGTGGGCAGTAATTCAGCGGGGCGGGAATGGTCTGCTGCACATTCACCATGTACTCGTGGCACAAGCGGTCAAGCTCTCCGGTGCTGACGCCGGCCTTGACATAAGGCGTAATGAAATCAAGGACTTCCGATGCCAGACGGCCTGCGACACGCATGCCGGCGATGTCCTCATCGGTCTTGATTGAAATGGAACCCATAGCGTATTGGCGGTGTTGTGTGAGTGAGCGCGCATGGCAGCGCTGCAAACCGAGATTATAGTCGAGCGCGATATACGGTGCCCTTGCGGGCTGCGCCGTTTGTAAATCAGGTCGGATATCGGGTAGAATCGCGGGTTAGCTTGAATCGCAAGCTGTAATGCGCCCTGAACCAGGGTCGTCAGTGATTCACGCGAACCATGATTGTTATTTTGTAAATCGCGAGCCCGCGCCGCCAAGGGTGCCCGCTTCCGGCCATGCCGGTGGGGTGACTGGCCGGGCTCCAGACCCAACCCTGGAGAATAGTTCATGTCCGTAACCATGCGTGAAATGCTGGAAGCCGGTGTCCATTTTGGTCACCAAACCCGCTTCTGGAACCCCAAGATGGCCCCGTATATCTTCGGTCATCGCAACAAAATTCACATCGTCAATCTGGAAAAGACCATGGTCATGTTCCAGGACGCGATGAAGTACATTCGTCAGCTCTCCGCCAACCGCGGCACCATCATGATGGTCGGCACCAAGCGTCAGGCTCGCGACATCATCGCCGCGGAAGCGCAACGCGCTGGCGTGCCTTTCGTGGATCAGCGCTGGCTCGGCGGCACACTGACCAATTTCAAGACCATCAAGACCTCGATCAAGCGTCTGAAAGAAATGGAAGCCTCGATCGCTGATGGCTCCGTGGAAAAGATGTCCAAGAAAGAAGGCCTGATGTTCAGCCGCGAACTCGAGAAATTGCAAAAAGCCATCGGCGGCATCAAGGACATGGGCGGCGTACCGGATGCGATTTTTGTGATTGATGTCGGCTATCACAAAGGCGCTATCACCGAAGCGATCAAGCTGGGCATCCCGGTCATCGGCGTGGTCGATACCAACCATACGCCGCAGGGCGTGACTTATGTTATTCCGGGCAATGATGACTCATCCAAGGCGATCACCCTCTATGCGCGTGGCGTGGCCGATGCGATCCTCGAGGGCCGCTCGAATTCGATGAATGAGATGGTGGAGTCCGTCAAAGCGGGCGCCGATGAATTTGTCGAGGTCAGCGATCAGGCCTGATGCTGGCTGCATCAACAGCCTTTCGTAGCGAGGCTGAAAAAATGGGGCAACGACCGTTCGCCCCTTTTTTTCGGGCTGATTCCGCTGCCGGATGCAGAGGGTTGTGGCAAACGAATTGTTAGATAGGGATGTCCTTGCGATGTCCTCGTTAAGAATCAAGGAGAAAAGTATGGCAGCAATTACAGCAGCAATGGTGGGTGAACTGCGGGCAAAAACCGATGCCCCGATGATGGAATGCAAGAAGGCGCTGACCGAAGCCGATGGTGATATGGCCCGCGCAGAAGAAATACTTCGCGTCAAACTGGGGAGCAAGGCCTCGAAGGCAGCTTCGCGTGTGACCGCTGAGGGTGTGGTGGCAGCGCATATTGCTGGCGGTGTGGGCACGCTGATTGAAATCAACTGCGAAACGGATTTCGTATCGAAGAACGATGACTTCCTGAAATTCACCGCCGATGTGGCACGTCTGGTGAGCGAGAACAATCCGGCTGACGTCGCTGCGCTGTCGGCACTGCCGCTGGATGGCAAGACCGTTGAAGCCATCCGCGCGGAACTGATTGGCCGTATTGGCGAGAACCTGTCGATTCGCCGCTTTCATCGCTTTCAGACATCCTCCAAGCTGGTTTCCTACTTGCACGGTACCCGCATTGGGGTGATGGTCGAATTTGATGGCGCAGATGAGCAGGTTGGCAAGGATGTTGCCATGCACATTGCGGCAATGAAGCCGGTAGCGCTCTCCTCGGACAATGTACCTGCCGATCTGATCGAGAAAGAACGTTCGGTCGCGCGACTCAAAGCGGAAGAATCGGGCAAGCCAGCCGACATCGCCGCCAAGATGGTGGAAGGTTCGGTACAAAAATTCCTGAAAGAGGTGTCGCTGTTCAATCAGGCATTCGTCAAGAATGACAAGCAAACCGTTGAGCAGATGCTCAAGGAAGCCAATACCTCGGTGAAGTCCTTTGTGATGTATGTGGTGGGTGAAGGCATCGAGAAAAAGCAAGATGACTTTGCCGCCGAGGTCGCGGCGCAGGTAGCCGCTGCACAGAAAGGTTGATCTGATCATTACGGGCCGAAAGGCCCGTTTTTTCAGGGAGACGTTGAATAAATGCCCGGTAGGTGGGCAACCAGTGCCGCCGTGTGGTGCAGTTGCCTGAAGCATCAGGAGTTGGGTGCCATTTTTCTGGCCGTCTCAATGTCCGGTGGTATGTGAGCAGTACTACCCAGAATCGCCGCCTGCTACGTTTCGTTACAAGCAGGCTGGCAGCCGGTAAAATACGGCGGATTTCCGGGATTAAATTTATAGCGAAGCAGAAAGCATCCGCCGTGACGCTTTCAACGACGATAAAGGAAATGGGAGCATTGCTGATGACAACACCCGTATACAAGCGCGTACTTCTGAAACTCTCCGGCGAGGCTTTGATGGGCGACGATGCGTATGGCATCAATCGCTCAACGATCGAGCGCATGGTGGCCGACGTTTCCGATGTGGCGAAACTGGGCGTTGAGGTTGCCATCGTTATCGGTGGCGGCAACATTTTTCGTGGCGTCGCACCGGGGGCGCAGGGCATGGACCGCGCGACTGCAGATTACATGGGCATGCTCGCCACCGTGATGAATTCGCTGGCGCTGGCCGATGCGATGCGGCAAGCTGGCATGACGGCTCGTGTGATGTCGGCCATTGGCATCGAGCAGGTGGTTGAGCCGTATGTGCGACCCAAGGCATTGCAGTATCTGGAAGAAGGCAAGATCGTCGTTTTCGCGGCGGGCACCGGTAATCCCTTCTTTACCACGGACACGGCGGCTGCCTTGCGCGGCGCTGAAATTGGTGCCGAGGTAGTACTCAAAGCAACCAAGGTGGATGGTATTTACAGTGCCGATCCCAAAAAAGATCCGACTGCAACCCGCTATGCCAAAATCAGCTTTGATGAAGCGATCGCCAAGCGCCTTCAAATCATGGACGCTACCGCCTTTGCGCTGTGCCGTGATCAGAAGCTGCCTATCCGGGTATTCTCCATCGTCAAACCCGGTGCGCTCAAAAGCGTCATCCTTGGCGAGGATGAGGGCACGCTGGTCCATGTCTGATCATCGGGCAGCACGAACTTATTTAGCCGTTTTACCGTTTTACAGGAGGACAGCATGACTGTTGCTGACGTCAAAAAAAATACTGAGCAAAAGATGCAAAAGTCGATCGACACACTCAAGGCCGATCTGGCCAAAGTGCGTACCGGGCGCGCACACGCCGGGATACTCGATCACGTGCAAGTGGATTATTACGGAACCCCTACGCATATCAGTCAGGTTGCCAATATCACGCTGCTGGATGCGCGCACCATTGGTGTGCAGCCGTGGGAAAAGAAAATGATCGCGACCGTCGAAAAAGCGATTCGGGAATCTGATCTGGGGCTGAACCCCTCCACGCAGGGTGACATCATCCGCGTGCCGACCCCGGCACTGACCGAAGAGCGCCGCAAGGAGATGGTCAAGCTCTGCAAGAGCGAGGCTGAGGACGCCAAAATCGCGGTGCGTAACATTCGCCGTGATGCCAATGAAGTGCTGAAAAAGCTGCTCAAAGATAAAGCGATCTCCGAAGATGACGAGCGTCGCGCGCAGGAAGATGTGCAAAAACTCACGGATAAATTTGTCGCAGAAATTGACAAACTGGTCGCTGAGAAAGAAAAGGAAGTGCTGACGGTGTAAGCGAAGGGCGGCCAACAGAACCGTCCATCCCCCTCATCCTTGCCAATGGAACCTGCCGCATGAGCCAAACCAGTTCTACGCTTGATATTCCCGCCACTGCGCTGGTGCCAGCGCATGTGGCCATCATCATGGACGGCAATGGGCGCTGGGCGACGTCGCGCTACCTGCCGCGCGTCACCGGGCACGTGAAGGGTGTGGAAGCGGTACGCGGCATTGTTCGCGCCTGTATCGACCGAGGCATCGGTCACCTGACGCTGTTTGCATTCAGCTCGGAAAACTGGCGCCGCCCGCCCGATGAGGTATCCATGTTGATGCGCTTGTTCTCCAGCGTGCTGGATCGGGAAGTCAGTCGCATGCACGCGAATGGCATCTGTCTCAAAATCGTGGGTGATCTGTCGCGTTTCGATGCAAGGCTTCAGGCGCAGATTGCCGAGTCCGAAGCGAAAACTGCAGACAACGACCGGTTGACGCTCACCATTTGCGCCAACTACGGTGGTCGCTGGGATATGCTGCAAGCGATGAATAAAATGCTCGCCGAGCGCCCAGGCCTTGCAAACTACACTGAGTCCGATCTCGCCCCCTACCTCTGCATGGCGCATGCGCCGGAGCCTGATTTATTCATTCGCACCGGTGGTGAGCAGCGCATTTCCAATTTTCTGTTGTGGCAGCTTGCGTACACAGAAATGTATTTCACCGAAACGTTCTGGCCTGATTTCAATGCGGCTGCGCTTGACGAAGCAATCGCCTCTTATCAGCAGCGGGAGCGACGCTTTGGACGCACCAGTGCGCAGCTGATCGAGGTCAGGAAGGCTTCCTGATGCTGCGCCAGCGCGTTCTGACGGCAGTCGTACTTTTGCTGGTATTGGCAGGCGTGCTCGGTTCTGGATCTCTGCTGGTTTTTTATCTCACGCTGGCGATATTCTTTGGTGCGGCTTGCTGGGAGAGCCTGCGTTTATTTGGCGTGCGTTTTGCGTTGCCGCTCGCTATGGCAGCTTCGCTGCTGCTGCCGCTGATGGCTGACCGGGCGCCAGGCGATTGGAGCGCGCTGGCTGCGTTGTGCGTGCTGATCTGGGGGCTGCGTTTCGTGCCGGCGCTTAAACTGGGCCTGCCGCCCACCGGCGGACCACGGGGTTACTTGTTTGCGATTGTCTATCTCGTGTCGCTTTTCGGTTGTTTCATCGCGATTGCCGGGATGTTTCAGCGATCGGTCACCTTTCTTGTTTCCGTGATGGCGATTGTCTGGGTGGCGGACATCGGTGCGTATTTTGCCGGCAGGGCCTTCGGCCGTCATAAACTCGCGCCAGCGATATCCCCGGGCAAAACCTGGGAAGGTGTCGCGGGGGGCTGGCTGGCGGTACTCGTGTTGGCTGGCCTGTCGACCCAATGGCCGGCATTGTCGGAAAGTTTTGCGCCGGCACTGCAAGTGCGCTTTGGCTGGCCGCTCTGGGTGCTACTGATGAGTCTGCTGGTGGCTGCCAGCGTGGTAGGGGATTTGTTTGAATCTCTGATGAAACGCCGTGCGGGGGTGAAGGACAGCAGTAGCTTGCTGCCCGGGCATGGCGGTGTACTGGATCGTATTGATGCACTGGTGCCCGTGATGCCGCTGGCATTCCTGATCACCACCCGCATGGCCTGAAAAGAAAACACGATGCAATTCATTACCTTGCTCGGTGCGACCGGTTCGATTGGTGTTTCCACGCTGGATGTGGTGGCACGACATCCCGATCGCTACCGCATGTATGCACTGAGCGCACATACGCGTGTGGCAGAACTTGCCGCGCAATGTGAACAATTTCGGCCGTCGTTTGCGGTGGTCGCGACTGCCGCCGCTGCCGAAGCACTGCGTGCCTTATTGAAAAACAAAGGTGTGCCGACCGAAGTGGCCTACGGCGAGCAAGCGTTGTGTGATGTGGCCAGTGCGGCAGAGTGCACGACGGTGATGGCGGCGATTGTGGGGGCAGCTGGGCTGCGTCCCACACTGGCAGCAGCCCGAGCTGGCAAGAAGCTGTTGTTGGCCAATAAAGAAGCGCTGGTCATGTCGGGTGCCTTGTTCATGGATGCCGTCGCCGCCAGCGGCGCAACGCTGTTACCAATCGATAGTGAACACAACGCGATTTTTCAGTGCTTGCCATTGGGTTATCAACGAACACCGCGGGCGCATGGGATACGCAAGATTCTGCTGACTGCCTCTGGCGGGCCCTTTCTTGATCGGGATGTGGCCACGCTTGATGCGGTGACGCCCGAGCAGGCGGTCGCCCATCCCAACTGGCGTATGGGTCGCAAGATTTCCGTGGACTCGGCGACCATGATGAATAAAGGTCTGGAGGTGATCGAAGCGCACTGGTTGTTTGGCGCCCAACCCGACCAGATCGAAGTCGTGATTCATCCGCAAAGCGTGATTCATTCCATGGTGTCCTATGCCGATGGCTCGGTACTGGCGCAATTGGGCAATCCGGATATGCGCACGCCGATTGCCCATGCGCTGGCCTACCCGGATCGCATTGATTCCGGTGTGGATCCCATCGATCTGGCGCGCATTGCGCAGCTCAACTTCCGCGAACCCGACTATCAGCGTTTCCCTTGCCTGAAGCTGGCCTTTGATGCGCTTGACGCGGGTGGCAGCGCGCCTGCAGTCCTGAATGCGGCCAATGAAATTGCGGTCGAGGCGTTTCTTGATCGCAGAATTGGTTTCCGAAAAATCCCGCAAGTCATTGAGCAGGTGCTGAACCGGTTACCCAATGCGCCTGTCGATGATCTCGATAGCCTGCTGCTGCAAGACCAGCGGGCGCGTTCAGCGGCGCAGGCGTTGCTGGTCTGATTTTTCTACCGGAGTGGTGAGATGGAATTGTTGAGAACCTTGGGCGCATTTATCGTCGTCATTGGCGTGCTCGTGATTATTCACGAGCTGGGTCACTATCTGGTGGCGCGCTGGTGCGGTGTGAAAGTACTGCGATTTTCCGTGGGGCTGGGCAAAGTGATCTGGTCACGCCGGTTCGGACCGGATCAGACCGAGTGGGCCGTGTCACTTGTGCCGCTCGGGGGCTACGTCAAAATGCTTGATGCGCGAGAGAGTGACGCGGGTGAACTTAGCGAAGCCGATGCAGCACGTGAATTTACCCGGCAGCCGGTAGGGAAGCGCATCGCTATTGTGGCTGCGGGACCCCTGGCTAATTTTCTGCTCGCGATTGCGCTGTTTGCTGCGCTCTACACGTATGGCATTCCCGAGCCAGTATCGCAAGTGCGGGTGGCGCAGGGCGGGCTGGCAGAGATCGCCGGAATGAAATCCGGTGATACGGTGACCGCCGTCAATGGCGAGTCGGTCAGTGCCTGGTCAGAGATGCGGTGGAAATTGCTGCAATCGACGGTGGCGGGTCAGTCGGCGCGCATCACGTTGGTTCGGTTGGATTCGCGCGGTGATCGGCTCAGTAGCGAAGTGACCTTGCCTTTGGGTGGTATCGCAGCCGACGATCTGGATAGTCATCTGCTCGATCGTTTGGGACTGGATCTCGCTCGTCCACCTGCGATACTCGGTGAGCTTGTCCCGGGCGGTCCTGCCGAGCGTGCCGGGCTGCAGCCGGGTGATCAGATTTTGCGTATTGACGGTGAACCGGTTCCGGATGGCGTGGCGTTTGTCGAGCGTTTGCAAGCGGCACCTGGCAAGCTGCTCCAGCTTGAGGGGTTGCGATCCGGGCAGCCTTTTTCGGTTTCGGTGACACCCCAGCCCGAGCGCGTGGGAGAGCGCACTGTGGGACGCATTCGGGCTCAGGTGGACATGTCGGCGGCGATGACCGTTGTTCAGGCCAGCCCGCTTGAGGCAGTGGCGCGCGCTATCCGAAAGACCTGGGACACCAGCGTAATGACGGTCAGTATGCTTGGCAAGATGTTAATCGGCGAAGCCTCCCTGAAAAACATCACGGGACCGATCACGATTGCCGATTATGCGGGTCAGACGGCACGCATTGGCCTGATCAGTTTTCTGTCGTTCATGGCGTTTATCAGTATCAGTCTGGGGGTCATGAATCTGCTGCCAATTCCCGTTCTGGATGGGGGGCATTTGTTGTATTATTCGCTGGAACTTTTTTCCGGCCGTCCAGTGTCTGAGCGGGTTGGTGCCCTGGCGCAAAGAGCGGGTATCGGGCTACTGGTGGTATTGATGGCAGTGGCAATGTTCAACGATATTGCCCGTCTGGTTTGGTGATGCCGGCCGTGCTTGTTGGCCATCGACAGATAATTCTCGAAGCTGGTTTTTTTGATGACACTCCATTTCAAGCGTAACCCGCTGTCGTTTCTTTCCAACCTGATTGCTGCCGCTGCATTGTCGATGTGCATGGGACAGGCGCTGGCACTCGATCCCTTTACGGTGACGGATATCCGTGTTGAAGGCATTCAGCGTACTGAAGCAGGTACGGTCTTCAGTTATTTGCCCGTACGCGTGGGTGACACCTTCAACGATGAAAAAGCGGCAGTGGCCATCAAGGCCTTGTATGCCACCGGTTTTTTCAAGGATGTTCGTATCGAAGCCGACGGCAGCGTGCTCGTGGTGTTGCTGGAAGAGAGACCCGCCATTGCGAGCGTCGAATTCACCGGCACGAAGGAGTTCGACAAGGTCCAGTTGACCAAGTCGCTCAAGGATTTGGGGCTAGGTGAATCCCGGATTCTGGACCGGTCGCTGGTTGATCGCGCCGAACAAGAACTCAAGCGCCAGTATCTGACCCGCGGTTTGTACGGCGTCAAGATCACCACGACGGTCACCCCGATAGAACGCAATCGCGTGAATGTCACCTTCGCGGTTGATGAGGGCGAGATTGCGCGTATCAAGCAAATCAATGTGGTCGGCAACAAGGCCTTCTCCGAAAAAGAATTGCGCGATCAGATCAAGCTATCGACGTCCGGTTGGTTTACCTGGTACAGCAAAGCCGACCAGTACTCCAAGCAAAAGCTGGCGGGCGACATCGAAACCCTGCGGTCCTTTTATTTGAATCGTGGTTATCTGGAGATGCAGATCGAGTCCACCCAGGTTTCGATCACGCCCGACAAAAAAGATATCTACATCACGGTCAACATCCGTGAAGGCGAGAAGTTCACTATCGCAGGCATCAAACTCGAAGGCGAGATGCTCGGGCGCGAAAAGGAATTTGAATCGCTGATCAGTCTCAAGACCGGCGATGCTTATTCAGGCGAGAAAATGACCGAGAGTACGCGCAAGATTGCCGAGCGCATGGGTGTCTTCGGTTATGCTTTCGCTAATGTGAACGCCAGTCCGCAAATCAATCGCGAAAAAAACGAAGTCAGCTTCACGGTGTTTGTTGATCCCGGCAAGCGCGTTTACGTACGCCGGATCAATATTGGCGGTAACGACCGCACTCGTGACGAAGTCATCCGCCGGGAATTCAGACAGTTTGAAAGTTCCTGGTACGACGGCGACAGAATTCGTCTCTCGAAAGACCGTCTCGGACGGCTTGGATTCTTTACCGATACGGCTGTTGATACGGTGGACATACCGGGTACGCCGGATCAAGTGGATCTGAACGTCAACGTCGTCGAGAAACCGACTGGCAGCGTGATGGTCGGTGCCGGTTTTTCCAGTAGCGAGAGAATCACGCTGACGGGCTCGATCAATCAGGCCAATGCCTTTGGCAGCGGTAATAATATCGGTATCACCGTCAATACGAGCCGGATTTTCCGTACGATCTCGCTGTCACATACCAATCCTTACTTTACCGATGATGGCGTCAGCCGCACCGTGGAAGTATTTTTGCGAACGACGCGCCCCCCGCTGTACCTGACCGATGTGGATTTTCGCGTGGAGACGCGCGGTGCGAACATGAGTTTCGGCATTCCGGTGTCGGAGCTTGATCGTGTGTTTGTTGGTGCCGGTATTGAAAACACGCAGGTGCAAACTTTCTCCAACAGTCCTTTGCGATACCAGACCTTTGTCTCCGAAAATTCGGACAACACGTCGGGCATTGGTGCTGCGGAAACAACCGCCTACCCAGTCACCATGGCATGGCAGCGTGATAACCGCGACAGTGCACTGATTCCAACCAAGGGACGCTACCGAAGGGCGAATCTTGAGGTGTCACCTGCGGGCAACGCACAGTACTACCGGTCGACCTATCAAGACCAGTATTTCTTGCCGCTTTTTGGTTCTTTGACGCTGGCCGTCAATGGCGAGCTGAGCTATGGCTCGGGTTTGTCCGGAAAAACCTACCCGATCTTCAAAAACTATTATGCCGGTGGTATCGGTTCGGTTCGCGGCTTTTATGCCGGATCGCTGTCGGTGGATGGTACCGGTCTCGGTACCTCCAGTCGCTACAATTTGCCCATCGGTGGTCAGGCTCGGGTGATCATGAATGCCGAGCTTCAACTGCCGTTTCCGGGCACCGGCGTCGATCGCAGCCTGCGCTGGTTTAGTTTCCTTGATGCGGGCCAGGTCTTCAATCCGCAGGATGGTCAGTACATCAGTCTCGGGGATCTGCGCTACAGCACCGGTTTGGGAATTAGCTGGATTTCTCCTGTCGGTCCGCTCAAACTGTCGCTGGGCTACCCTTTGAATTCCAAGCCGTTCGACAGAGTGCAGCGCTTCCAGTTTCAGCTTGGCACCGGATTTTGATTACCCGGTGGCATAATAAGGTTTTGCGTTACGGAGAATAAATTGAGATCTGTACTCAAAAAGTCAATATCAGTGGCCGCTTTGGCCCTCGCTTTCGGTGGACACGCCGTGAATGCCTGGGCACAGGCGCAGGATATCAAGATAGGTTTCGTCAGCATCGAGCGCATTTTGCGGGATTCAGCACCTGCCAAGGCGGCATTCACCAAGCTCGAGCAGGATTTTTCCAAGCGCGAGAAAGATCTGCAGGAACTGCAGAACAAGCTCAAGGCGGCAGCAGAAAAAAATACCCGCGACGACCCCGTGTTGTCAGACTCGGACAAGGCGAAGCGTCAGCGTGAATTTGCCGATATGGATCGTGAGCTTCAGCGCAAACGGCGTGAGTTCAACGAAGATGTATCGCAACGGAAAAACGAAGAACTGAACATCATCGTCGAAAAAGCCAACAAGGTGATCAAGCAAATCGCCGAGAGCGAAAAATACGACATTCTGTTTCAGGAACCCGTTGTCTTTATCAGCCCACGCGTCGACATTACCGACAAAGTGCTGAAGGCTCTTAATAAATAATTCAGGAACACCGCCATGAGCACTCGACTGGGCGATTTGGTCGAAAGCCTGGGCGGGGAGTTGATCGGCGATCCTGACACGGCCATTATCGGCATAGCGCCTCTGGATGCGGCCACTGCGTCGCATATCACCTTTCTGTCCAATCCAAAACTGCGCGCGCAGGCCGCTGCGACGCGCGGAGGGGCTTTGGTGCTGTCGGCGGCAGACCATCCGTTGGTGGCTGAAGCCTACCTGGGCGTGTGCGTTCTCACCCCCAATCCTTACGCCTGGTTCGCTCGCGCCGCGCAGTACTTTGCGTCACGCGACGCACAGCCAGTGGTGCCGGGAATTCATCCGACCGCCAGCGTTCATCCTTCCGCGCAGATTGATGGCTCCAGTAGTATTGGACCGCAAGTCACCATTGAGGCGGGTGCCGTGATTGGCGAGCACTGCGTTATTGGTGCCGGTTCCTTTGTGGGTCGTGATGCGCGCGTGGGTGCGCATACCTTGTTTCATCCACGTGTGACTTTTCTCGCAGGATGTGACATCGGGATGCGCGGCATTGTGCACTCAGGTGCCGTGATCGGTGCAGACGGCTTTGGTTTTGCGAGTGATCAGGGGCACTGGATCAAAATTCCACAAACTGGTCGTGTGCGTATCGGCGACGATGTCGAGATTGGCGCCAACACCACGATAGACCGTGGTGCACTGGACGATACGGTGATTGAAGAGGGCGTAAAGCTCGATAATCAGATACAGATTGCGCACAACTGCGTGATTGGCGCGCACACCGCGATGGCAGGCTGCGTGGGCGTTGCCGGCAGCGCAAAAATTGGTCGCCACTGTACCTTTGGCGGTGCGGCGATGGTGCTCGGCCACTTGAAAATTGCTGACCATGTGCATGTGTCATCGGGCAGTCTGGTGTCACGCTCGATCACCGAGCCCGGGCAGTACACCGGCTTTTATCCGCTGGCGCGCAACGCGGACTGGGAAAAAACAGCAGCGGTTGTACGTCAGCTTGATACCATGCGCGATCGCGTGCGCGAGCTGGAAAAATTCGTCAGACAGCTGACGGCGAAGCATGACTCCACTTCCTGAGAACAGGCATAAATCACAATGAAAAGCCTAGACATCAACCAAATCAAGCAATATCTTCCGCATCGATACCCGCTCTTGCTGGTCGATCGTGTGCTCGATTGGGAATCCGGTAAAAATATTACAGCAATAAAAAACGTCACGATCAACGAGGAATTTTTTGTTGGACATTTTCCACACAAGCCCGTGATGCCGGGTGTGCTCACCATCGAAGCATTGGCGCAAACCGCCGCACTGCTGGCCTTCCTGACCACCGGTCAGAAGCCTGACGACAATGCGGTGGTCTATTTTGTGGGTATTGATGGCGCACGTTTCAAGCGCCCGGTGGAGCCCGGCGATCAGCTGAAAATGCAGGTAGAAATTCTGCGTCAGGCGCGCGGTATCTGGAAATTTCAGGCCAAGGCCACGGTTGAGGATCAGTTGGTGGTCGAGGCCGAGCTGATGTGCACGATGCGCAGCATTAACGAACCTCCGGCAGTGGAGTAATCGATGATGGTGAAGATTCATCCGACCGCCATTGTCGATCCGGCGGCTCAGCTTGATGACGATGTCGATATTGGTGCCTATACGCTAATCGGACCTGATGTATCCATCGGTGCAGGCACGAGGGTGGGGCCGCATGTGGTCATTGACGGCATCACGCAAATCGGTCGCGACAATACGATTTACCAGTTTTCATCGATCGGTGCACCGCCGCAGGACAAAAAATACGCAGGCGAACCGACTCGCCTTGAGATTGGCGATCGCAATACGATTCGTGAATTTTGTACCTTTAATCGTGGGACGTCCCAGGACGTCGGCGTGACACGGCTGGGCAATGACAACTGGATCATGGCCTATGTCCATCTGGCGCACGACTGCCAGATCGGCAACCATACGATTTTTGCCAATAATGCGCAGCTGGCCGGGCATGTGCATGTGGGTGACTGGGCGATCATGGGCGGTTTTTCGAATGTTCATCAGTTTTGCAAAATTGGCGCGCATGCGATGGTGGGTATGAGCACCAGCTTGACCCAAGATGTGCCGCCATTCGTCATCCTCTCGGGTAATCCCGCCGCAGCCCATGGCATCAACAGCGAAGGACTCAAGCGCCGTGGTTTTTCCCGCGAAGCCATCAATGCCATTCGTCATGCATACAAGCTGATCTATAAATCGGGCCTGACGCTGGACGATGCCAAAGCAGCGCTGGAGGCCGAAGAACTGGCAGCACCCGAATTTGCGCCCCATATGAAGCTCTTGCGCGAGTTTCTGCAGAATGTGACCCGTGGCATCGTCCGCTGACCTCCGCATCGCCATGGTCGCCGGTGAAGCCTCCGGCGATTTACTGGCGAGCCGCCTGCTGTCTGGCTTGCGGCCGATGATCAACGAGGCCTATTTGCATGGCATTGGCGGATCGGCCATGGCCGAGTACGGTTTTGTGTCGGATTACCCAATGGACAAGCTGGCGGTCCGTGGCCTGTTTGAAGTGCTGGCGCATTATCGCGAACTCAAAGGTTTTCGCGACAACCTGATCAATGAACTGCTGATTGAAAAGCCGGCAGTTTTCATTGGTGTCGATGCGCCGGATTTCAATCTGGATCTTGAAATCCGACTCAAGCAGGCGGGCATTCCGACCATTCACTTCGTCAGCCCATCAATCTGGGCCTGGCGGCGCGGTCGCATCAAGAAAATCGCTCGTGCAGTCACCCATATGCTCGTGATTTTTCCGTTCGAAGAAGCCATCTACCGCAAGGCGAATATTCCTGTGACCTATGTCGGCCATCCACTGGCCGAGGTTATCCCCATGGATCCGGATCAGGATGCGGCACGGGATGCTCTGGGTATCGATCGCAATGCGCGAGTTGTCACGATACTGCCCGGTAGTCGTCTGTCCGAGTTGAAATACAACGCGCGCGTGTTCATGGAAACGGCAGTCATGCTGCTCAAGCGTGACCCCAAGCTGCATTTCCTCCTACCGATGGCTGGCGAAACCCAGCGCGCATATTTTGAGCAATTGATTGCACGGCCCGAATTACAGAGGTTGCCTCACACGATGCTGACAGGGCGATCTCACGAGGCCATTACCGCTTGCGATGCTGCCTTGGTCGCCAGTGGTACGGCAACGCTGGAAGTCGCATTGTTCAAAAAACCGATGGTGATCAGCTACCGCATGAATGCAGCGAGTTGGCAGGTATTGCGCTTGATGGCGTATCAACCCTGGGTTGGGCTGCCAAACGTCATGTCGCGTGAGTTTCTCGTGCCCGAGTTACTGCAAGATCGCGCGACGCCAGCGGGGCTTGCCAGCGCATTGTGGGCGCAGCTCTCCAACGATCAGAACCGACAGCGTTTGCGTCGACGCTTCGTCGATCTGCATCATGATTTGATGCGCAATACAGCGTCCCAAAGCGCGCATGCGGTGATGGAAATGCTCTCGCAGCATGGCAAGCTCTGAGTCCGTGGTCACAGAGGCGCTTTTTAATTGGGGTGACACGCTGATTTGCGGTGTCGACGAGGCGGGCAGAGGGCCACTGGCCGGGCCTGTCTATGCTGCAGCGGTCATTTTGAATCCAGCCAAACCCATCGCCGGCTTGCGTGATTCAAAAAAACTCACCGCATCCAAACGCGAATCACTGGCGCTGCACATTCGGCGTGATGCGCTGTGCTGGGCGATTGCGCACTGTACTGCGGCAGAGATCGACGAACTTAATATTCTGCAAGCCACGATGCTGGCCATGCGCCGGGCGATCGAAGGATTGTCCATACGGCCTGAGCTCGCACTGATCGATGGTAATCGCTGTCCGGTCTGTACGGTGCGCACGGAAGCAATTATCAAAGGCGATGACAAGGTGGCGGAGATTTCAGCGGCGTCCATCCTTGCAAAAACAGCGCGCGATGCAGCACTGATGGCGATGCATGGCTTGTACCCGCAGTATGCATTCGATCAACATAAAGGTTATCCCACCGCCTTGCACTTGGAGCGACTTAGATTGCACGGTGCGACACCCGAGCACCGTCGCTCTTATGCACCCGTCAAGGCGGTACTTGCGGACGCTTTCACCTGATACGCATGAGCACTCCAGCCATCCGACCCATCAGCTCGCGCGACAATGCGCAGTACAAGCAGTTGCGCCAGATCGCGAGCAGTGCACAAGCACGAAAAAAAACAGGGCAAACGCTACTCGATGGGATTCATTTGTGTCAGGCGTGGTTGGCACACAAGGGCGCACCCTTGCGTTGCGTGGTGAGCGACAGTTCGCACACGGTGGCAGAAGTCAAGACGATCCTCGATACCTGCCTGTCACTGGGATGTGACGTTATGCTGTTGCCGGATACGCTATTTGCGCCATTGAGTCAGGTCGAGCACGGTGTTGGTTTGCTTTTTTTAATCGAGACACCCCAAACCCTGAGTCATCCAGCGCTAAATGGCGCAGCGGTCTTGCTCGACGGCGTGCAAGATCCCGGTAATCTGGGCTCAATTCTTCGCACTACGGCTGCTGCAGGCATTGCACGCGTGTATTGCGGCACGGGTACCGTGTTGGCATGGTCACCCAAAGTTTTGCGTGCCGGCATGGGGGCCCATTTTGCGATCGAGATTGTTGAAAACACTGATTTGACTGCGTTGATCGCCGCAGCGAAAGTGCCGGTTTTTGCGACCAGCTCTCATGCGTCTTTCTCGTTGTATGAGCAGGACTTGCGCATGCCATGCGCCTGGTTATTCGGTAATGAAGGTCGTGGCGTCTCCGAATCCTTGCTCGAATTGTGCACGCGTCGTTTGTCCATTCCGCAAAACACGGCCGTGGAATCACTGAACGTCGCAGCCAGTGCTGCGGTCTGTCTTTTTGAGCAGCATCGGCAGCAAGGTGTCACTCGCCGCTAAGTCTGCGCCACAAAACAGCATCGTTTTTTTTTGGTGGTGTTAGTGATTGAGCTGTATGAGCCTTTGTCTACTCAGGTAAAAACTCCGGCAAAGTGTCGCATAAAGCACAGCGGGTCGGGAATTCAATACGGGAAAGGTGTAGATTGCCGGCTCAGTTCAAGCAGGCCAGTCAGTGCCTGCGTTGCCCACGGTTACGTCATGCAAAGACCGCTCTTGAGTGCAGACATACGCGATCTCCATCAGGCTCTCGAGGCGATGAATATTCATGAGTTTTACAGCTACCTGAAGCAACGTGGTTATGGATTTGCGGCGTGGGCCGGCGAGGTCGTGCGCAGTGAACAGGATCATGCAGTGTCGCCAGCAGATTTTCTGCGTAGTTCGCCTTTGCCGGGTATCTGCAGCCCGATATTTCAAATTCTGGGTAAAACGCAAGTCGACAAGATGCGTGTCGATCTCGCCAGAGCCTATTTTCGTGCTCTGCAGCGCATTGCGCGTAGCAGCAATGAAAGCATCATAGAACGCGATGTGAACGCGCTTGAAGTTTCAATTCTTTACCGAGAGGCACTGGAAAGAAACGGGCTGAGCATAGAAAACTGGAATCTGTATTTTCCGTTCACGATATTAAAGCGACTGGGTGGAGAGGGTGCAGTCGACGTGTATTGGGCATTTTTACGCGATACGCCCCTGCGCAGTCCCCACATCGGTATTGTGGCCAACCTCGCGACCGTTGCGTTCATGTACAAGCAGACCATG
>JAJTGC010000107.1 GCA_021298975.1 Oxalobacteraceae bacterium | reverse complement strand
CAAATGCACCTACTCGACCAAACGCCATGGCAGAAGCCGCACCGGTCGTACGAATCAGGGTGGGGTACAGATGGGCACACAAGGCAAACAACGCGCATTGCAGCGCTGTCACAAATAATCCATGCAAACCCAGACCCCATAAAAAGGTGTGGGTATCGAGTGTGATGCTGATCATTTTCAGGGCGAATGCGGTGATCGCCGACATCGCAGCCCAAATGGTCATCGGCCAGCGTGAACCGAAGCGGTTGATGGCCAGGGCGCACAAGACGGCGCCAATTACACCGCCAAAGTTGTACGCCGTGAGACCCATGCCCGCCAGTGCGGGCGACAAGCCCTCGGTGGTCAGCATGGTGGGCAGCCAGCTGAATGCTGTGTAGATCGATAACTGTGTCATGAAGAAGCTGATCCACAGCCACACGGTATCGGACGCCCGTCCATGTCGGAACAGATCAGCAATGCTGCCGCGCTTCGCATTTTCGATGACGCCGTCAGTGAATTCCTTGATGTGTGCTACCTCATGCGACATGCGTGTCATCAGTGACCGCAGCTCCTCCCAGCGTGATGACTGACGCGCCAGGTACTTGGGCGATTCGCGCAGCATCAAGATCAGAAACAGCGCATAAGCGATTGGCAGGGCGCCACCAATGAAGAAAAAGATCCGCCATCCATAGACAGGTAATATTTGAGCCGCAGCCAGCCCGGCCAGCATGCCACCCAGTGGATAGCAAACGATGGCGGTAGTCACAGCCATCGTGCGGTGGCGAAACGGAATGAATTCAGCCGTGAGTGTCGTCGCTGCGGGTAGCGCAGCACCAATGCCCAACCCGGCAAAGAAACGAATCAACGCAATCGTCGTAACGTCCGGTGCGAAGCCGATGAGTATCGTGGCCGTTCCAAACAGAAAGACACTGGCCACCAGCACCGGCTTTCTACCCAACTTATCTGCAAGTATGCCGGCACTCAGGCTGCCAATGGCCATACCCACCAGGCCGCTCGCTACGGCAATCGAAAAGGTGGCGCGTGTGACGCCCCACTCCTTCATGATCATGGGAATCGCATAACCGATCATCTGACCATCGAAACCATCCACCACAATGGCAAGGGCAGCGAAAAGGTACGCCAGCTTTTGAAGGGTAGAAAATCCTCCTTCATCAATCGCCTTGCTTACATCAAATTTCACTGATGAGTCGAGTGTCGTTGATTCAGTCATCTTGTCTCCATGAGCCGTTCATACAGCCAGCTTGTTTTTTATCGCTTTATTGATAATCAAATTACTGCATCGAGCAGATCAGAATCTTCAAGAAAAAGAAGTGCAAGTTGAATGAAAAACTCTTGGTCGAAGAAACTACGCCTAACTCCTGGCAGTCAAGGCCCTATGAAAGCATAACTTCGCAAGAAAAGTCCAAATTAAATAAAACCAAAAAATTTTCTTGGTTGGCAACAAGGCACCCATGTTTTAATTTTTCAGGCTTTCCCGTTGTACAGCTAGTCTGGCTCGCGGAAAAACGCAGGGTTTTTCAGCGGGCTTCTGATCCAACATAAAATTGAGTTTTATCCTCGCGAAATATAACGCGTATTTTCTACTTAAGCCTGATTTAATATGAATTCTGCCTCTCAAATCAATATTTTCTCATTGCCATTTGTTCGTGCAAGCGCCTGTTTGCCAGTTTCGGATTGCTCATTCCCTGGACAAAAGCCCCTCACCGATCAAAAAAGCGTTTGAGGTTGCGGATCATATTGTTCCATCTGTGAGCGCCGTTCATGCAAACGTTGACGGACATATCGAACAATTCGATATAAAAAAACAGATTGGTACTGACTGTGCCGCACTGTGTGGTAGCTGGCCACCTCTCGGTGAACACAGACATGATCGCGGCAGTATCCGATCAACATCCTTCGGTCAGCTTACTGCCCTGAGCGTTGCGGCATCCTGCAGCGCTAGTCCAACACCCGCTCATGTAGACTAGCGCGAGTCTCAATATTTTTAAAAAAATAACTATAAAAATGATTCTCCCTTTTATGCGGAAAATATTATCGGTTGGGCTGATTTTGCTGGGCTGCCTGACACAGACGCACGCAGGCATGATGCCCAAGGATGAGCTCGACAAGCTATTTGAGGATCAGTACCTCGTCGGTGAAATTCAGGCTGATTTGCCTGTCTATCCCTTGTTCGTCAAAGATGCGGCATCACCCGACAGCAAGCCTGAGCTCAAGGCTTATGTATTTGAAACCAATGAAGTGGTCTCTGTCCGGGGTTACAGCGGCAAGCCGATCAACATCCTGGTGGTGATTGATTTGTCGGGTCGATTTTTAAGTGCCCGCCTGCTTGACCATAAAGAGCCTATTTTTCTTGACAGCTACGGTACCTCCAAGCTCACGGAATTTGCGGCGCAATACAAAGGCCTGACTGTTCGGCACAGCACCGAGATCAATAAAGCCAGTGACACACCCTCACGCAATGAACAGTCAGCTTATTTGCGAGGTGTTCATCGAGGCACAATTTCGGCAAAAGCAATCAATCGAACGATCATGAGTGCCGCTGCCAAAGTAGCGCTTGCAAAGTTGAAGATCAATGTCGCGGATCATTTTGACGAGAAACGTGCTGAAAATGAATCGAACAATCAAAATTTGAATTCGGACGCAAAGCCCGTTGTTGCGCCGGTACAGACAGAGACCAAGTTGGCAGATTCTTCAAAGCCAAACACGGCTGCTGCTCCAGAAGAAAAAATACCGGTCCCGGATGTGACTGTAAAAAATTTATTGGCCTCAGACGCTTCAGAGAAGACATCGGGCAAAAATACTGGAAAAGAAACAGAGGTTAAAAATTCAGATCAATCCGAGGTCGCAGAAAATACGGTGGCTAAAGACCTGGGAAATGACAGCCTGCCCGCGCCACAAAATATTTCTGAGAAAAACGAGGCTATCAATTATCTCTCGGAGGACCAGGAGGCCAGACGTGAATGGATAAATCTCTGGCAATTGCGCTGGCTGGATATTGCGATTTTGCTGGGTGGCTTGTTCATTTTGAGTCTGGGGTTGATTGCGCAAAAGCGTTTTAGCGCCAACAGCGCGCGTTTCCGCATCGTTCGCTCTGCTTATCTGTTGTTCACACTGGGTTTCATCGGTTGGTATGCGCAGGGTCAGCTGACGATTGTCAATATCACCGCGGGACTCGAGTCGCTGACCTCGGGTGGCGATTTGAGTTTTCTGATGAATGACCCGATGACCGTCATTCTCTGGGTTTTTGTCGGCGTGACTTTGCTGGTCTGGGGACGCGGGTCCTTCTGCGGGTGGCTTTGTCCCTTTGGCGCTCTGCAGGAGTTGATCAGCCTGCTCGCCAATGCCATCGGAATCAGGCAAAAACGTTTGCGTTCTGCCTTGGATGCCAAATTGAAGTGGGTGAAATACGGTATTTTAGTGACGCTGCTGGCTTCACTTTATCTCGCGCCGCGCTTCGCAGAACAAGCAGTGGAGATCGAACCCTTTAAAACAGCGATCAGTTTTTACTTTCAGCGCGACTGGCCCTATGTGCTCTGGGCGGTGGCCTGTCTCATGCTGGGGGTGGTGGTTTACCGCGGCTATTGTCGGTATATCTGTCCGCTCGGTGCGGCGCTGGCCTCAGTCAATTTTCTGCAGCGCTGGTCGTGGATTCCTCGACGCGAGGCATGCGGCACACCATGCCAGTCGTGTCGACACCGCTGTGAGTATCAGGCCATCGCACCGACAGGGAAAATCGACTACAGCGAGTGTTTTCAATGTCTGGATTGTGTGTCGATTTATCAGGATGATCAGCGTTGCCTTCCGTTGATACAACACAGAAAAGCAGTCGGTCGGGTGATTCCTGTTGCAAGTACTCTGCTTCCTGCGACACTAAATTAGTAATGGGCGGCGCAAGGATCAAGAGAAATTCAGTACCGGCGAGGAGAACTGGCGCGGCGGGATGCATCAGCGGAGGAGATGAGCGCCGATCAGCGCTGTCGGGGCAGGGGAGGAATCAGTGAAGAGTGGACACAAGTACGTTCAGAGTGCCTTGCGGCATTGACAATAATGCCTTGGCACTCGTGTGGATTATTGCAATTTTAAAAACCAATTACCGCCATTTGACCAGTTCAAGCTTTCTCATACCCGCCAGAATCGGGGGGCGGCAAGACTGCGCGAAGTCACTCCGATACTCGCTTGGCGGCATCCAGCCACGCTTGCGCCAGAGACTTTGCACATCGGCTTTGCGGCGGCCAGGGAGATCATTCGCAGCAGGACTGGTGAAGGCTAGATTTGTTCCCATTTCAATAACTCCTTCGTAAGGATGGCTGTTGCGGTGGTGCTCCAGCCTGGCCAAATTATACTGTACAAAAACACAGTATATGTCTTTCCACCTTTTGGGCGGATGGGCGTGCGCTCTATTGTGCCACTGTTCGGATCGGACCCCCAAAAAGCCAATTTGGCAGGCTGCCGGGGGGATGGGTCATTAATGTTGGCCCGCAAACTGCGTTGTGTTTGGCGAGATCAGAGCAAACTCGCGTGGGCATCATGCGATCGCGTTGGCCAGCGACTGCTTCTGTTTGATGAGGTGTCGATTTGCCCGACGTCGCAAGATTTTTTCATCGCAGTGCGAGTGAATCCGCTGTGGTCGTGTTTGGCAAAGCTGGTAAACTCCGCCGCATGCGAACCTTCCTCGGTCTTCTGCTGATCGCCGTGTTGTCCCTGCAGGCAGCTGCAGCGGCGGTGGGTTCGTATTGCCAGCACGAGCATGATCCGGTGGCCACGCATGTGGGTCATCATGATCATCAGCACAAGAAAGCCGAGCAGGACAATTACGCCGGCACCGATCTTGACTGCAGCATGTGCCATGTCGGTGTGATCTTTGGATTGCTCTCCGAACTCACTCTGGTCACCTTGTCCCTTCCTCATACCGGCCCGGGGTCGATCATTGCGGGTCACGCCACCCTCTGATTGACTGAGCCGTCGGACCGCTGACTGTTTTCTCTGGTCTGCAGATTCCCGGTCGCGTCGAGTGCGCCAAGAATGCCTGGCTGCTAGGCATTGGCATCTCGTGCCGCCTTTCCTCTGCCCTGTGACACGACGGCATTAGTGTTTGCGAGTATCCGTTTCGGGAGGATCAGATGTCACAACGAAAAAGTAAGTCAATAGGGCCCTTTGCGGTTGGGCCGCAGCGCATCATTGCGCTGAGTATCGTTTGCGGACTGTTGTCGGCGAGCTGGACGTTCGCGCAGGAGTCATCGCAGGCGTCATTGTGGGAAGACCCGTCAAGGTCAGGTATGGACGGTCGCCTGTTTCAGGAGCCCGCCGCACCGCTGACGATGGAAGCAGCGATTCGTCTGGCGCTTGAAGTCAATCCGACGATTGCAGCTGCTCGTCGCGAGATAGAGGCAACCGAGGCGCAGATATTGCAAGGGTCCTTGCGGCCGAATCCCGGATTCAGCTATGCCGCCGAGAATGCCGGCAGGATTTCGCGCTCCAGTTCAGCGCAGGTGGAGTTGCCTATCGAGCGAGGCGACAAACGCGCCGCTCG
>JAJTGC010000030.1 GCA_021298975.1 Oxalobacteraceae bacterium | reverse complement strand
TACCGTCGACGGTCAAGCGGAACATGTCGGCTTCGTTGGAATCTTCCGTTGGCTTGAATGCCGTGAAGTCGAAATAACGCTGATCACCGTAGGATTTATTGATTACATTGGTAATTTCCCGGGCGATTTCGATACCCGTAAATTTCTTGGTCGTGGTCAGATCTTTCAGATAGCTGAGATCAATCGTCACCGGCGTTGCCGATCCATCGACATTGAGGTCAAACACGATATCGTCAGCACCTGTCTCCACACCCAAAGACGAAGCAGTCAGCGAGCTGATGGATGGGATGGTAGCGCCGGTACCATAAGCATTGATCGTGATGGTAGTACTGCCATCGGTATTACCCGTGGTGGTCGCATCGAAAATACGATTCGTGTCTTTGCTGAGATAATCCAGCGAATACGTTGGGTCGATGGTGGTCGCGGTACCCCGCTCAATGGTCATGCCACTTGACGTGGCGAGAGCAGTGTACGTTCCATCTGCATTGATCGCACTGACCAGACTGGACACGTCATAGCCGGTAAAGGTTGCTGTGCCGATCACCATACTCAAATCTTTGACATCCGAGCTCACTGCAACGCGCAGGGTGGTAATGTCGCTACCAACCGTTGTTGGAGTGAAATCAGCGGCATCAGCGGATACCTGTGAGACACCGTTGATTTCATCCACCAGCTCGTCAATCGATACACCCTGATACCGCTCAGAGCCTAGATCGAGGGTGAAGGTATCACTCAGGTATTCCACTTTGTAGCTCATGCTGCTGGTGGTTTTGCTCTGCGGACGAATCTCGTAACCGTCAGCAAATGAGGCCGTCATCGAAAATTCAGGAATCACAAATGGATTCACGCCGTCTTTGGGTTTGAGTACCAACTGCCCTGACGCATTGACCGAGGCTTCATATTCCAGGGTTTCATCAATATTGATTTCACTTGCCAGGTCGGTCAGTGTATCGGCCTGCAAAGAGCCGGTGATGTGGCTGAGTTTGTAGCTGCTGTTGATCAATGTCGGATCCCCAGTGCCACCGGTCAGTCCAATAACCAGCGTATTCGCAGTCGTGTCAAGCGTGGCGGTATATTTGCCTGCACGGTTGATATTTTCTTCCAGGGTGGCGACATCCTCTCCGGTATAGGTGTCGTTGCCGATGGTCAGCACCAGACTTTGCATGCCCGGGTCGGTCGCGCCCGTACCCGCCTCAATCGTGAAGGTGAGTTCGGTGATCTTCTCCGTCTTCGCAGTCTCCACTGATGGTGTACCGTTTGCACCTGAGATAAACGCGTAATTCGGACTGATTTCGCTGGCCGTACCTAATTCAATGGCGAGCTGACCGCCACCCACGGTGCCAGCATCAGCGCCGACCGCTGCTGTGGTCAAGGTCATTGCACTGATACGCTTGCTGGTATCGGATACCGTAGCCACGAGATTGGTGCCGTCAACAACGATCGTCACGCCAGGGTTGGGAACTTCGGCGGCCAGTTGGGTATTCAAGTCTGCCGCCAACGCTGCCAAAGTCGTGCCAGCCGGTGCAGGGGTCAATGTATAAGGTGTTCCATCCACCGTGATGGCGAAACTCGTGAAGTCAGTCGTCGCCGCTGCTGGCGTACCAAAACTGGCACCTGCAATGGTCGCCTTGTTCAGTGCGGCGGTGTACTGACCATCGGCATCAATCGCAGCTTTCAAATCTTCCAGCGTCGCGCCGGAAAAAATATCGCTGCCAATCTCAATGGCATATGACTCGTCCGCCTCGGATACGGGCACGAACAGTTTGGTGATGTTACCGCCGGAGGTAGATTCCACAATGTCAGCACTATCCACCGCAGTGGCTGCAAAAACATTGAGCTCATAATCTTCGTCAATCAAGGTCGGGTCACCCGAGTTACCCGTCAACTGCAAAGTCAGCTTGCCGGCCACATTGGTGGCCGTATACTGGCCGGCTGCGTTCACCTTGGACACCAGATCATCCAGATCGGCACCGACATACGAATTGGTGGCAATGGTTAACTTGAGAATATTGCCGCGTTCTTCGGGCTCGAATACCAGTTTCGTCAGCGCCGTCTGCTGTTCTGCGGTTTCATCAACGATCGTGGCACGGGTATTCAAGATATAGGACTGCGCATTGACATCAGAAAACACAGCACCTTTGGTGGAATTGATATCCAGCCAGGCATTCGTGCGATCCGGAAAATCAATCCCGTTTTTCCATTCATTCACCAGCGGTACTGGCAGTGGGCTGGCACTTTTTGCTGTGGCGGGTGTCGAGGCGATCGGATTTTTCAAATCGTCCAGATTGAACAGTTTTGTCACACCGCGGGCAATATCCTGCGGCGGAATGTCCGATTCGGATCGCACTTCGCCGTATTTGTTAACGAACTGTGCTTCACCAGTTTTATCTTTCGACTGAATCAGTAGTTCCTGCAGCTTGGTGTCGCCAATGTAGACAAAGGTCTGCCATTTGTTACTCGGATCTTCGGGTTTGGCCACTTGAGTTTTGCGGTAATACACCGTGGCCAGATAATCATTACCGCCCGCGTCATAGACAGTAATGGCGGTGGTTTTGTTATAGGTGGTCGGATCGTTTTTATCGAATACCAGTGCCGGAATCTTGGCATCTGCAGGTAAATTCAAACCCAGCTGAATGTCAGTCGTTGCCACTGCGTCACCCGTGGTTGAGCGGGGAATGATCAGCTTGGACAGATTATCCAGGTCGGCTTTGCCGGAGGAGTCGACCGACGCTGCGATCAATGCCTGACCGGAGCCGTTCACCACCGCATACGAGTCGTTAAGCAAAAACGTGCCGTTCCGGGTGTAAATGTCCTGCAGACCGTCAGCTGATTTCAGCGGGAAAAAACCGTCACCGGTAATCGCGATGTCTAGCGAGTTGGCTGAAAACTGAATGTTGCCCTGGCTGAATTCCTGACTGACCTGCTTGAGCGCCGTACCTTGACCAACGACGGACGACGCCTTTTGCAGTGGCGAGGTGGCAAAGATGTCACCAAAGTCAGCGCGCGAGCGCTTGAAACCGGTGGTGCCAGTGTTGGCGATGTTGTTACTGGTCACGGACAACTGCGCAGTTGCGGCGTTCAGACCGGTCAACGAGGTATAGAAAGACATGTTTGCTTCTCCTGAATTACTGGCGGGCGGTTATTTTTTAAATTCGCTTTGAATCGGTTGAATCTGTTCTTTATCTTTAATTACCAATGCGCTTGACTTCACTCAGGCTGACGAGGGAGCCGTCATTGAGCTCAACCTTCATATCGCCAGTGACAATATCCGTGGTGACGCTGCGCACATTGGCCATGGTGGTGACTGGCGCCTTGCTTGGTATGCCAAATCGACTCACGCTGGCTTCGATACGATAGGTACCATCGGGCAGCGCATTGCCGTCGGCATCGTTGCCATCCCAGCTGAAGGGGTAATCACCCTTCTTCTGCGCGCCGATCTGGCCGGTGCGCACCAGTGCGCCGGTGGATGAATACACTTTGATCGTGATGCTGTCGACGTCATTGGCCAAACTGACCGAGCCCTCAACGGCCTCACCACTTTTAATGGCCTTGCCATCACTGACGGCCACAGTTTTACCGATCAGGCTTGCCGCAGAACTCATGCGATCGCCTGTCATCGAGCTGACCAGGGTCTGCAAGGAATCCGACATCTTGGTGGTGGCTTCGAGCTGAGAGAATTGCGCCAACTGTGCAACGAAGGCTTCGTTTTCCATCGGATCAAGCGGGTTCTGGTTTTGCAGCTGGGTCGTGAACAGCGTCAGAAATGCGGTCTGACCCATCTCGCCGCCATTGCCATTCAAGATCGCGTTTTCCTGATCTTTTTTGTATTGCGCCGTGGTCTTGATATTGGATGGCAGCGTATTCATCGAAGTTGAAGTTGCTGGTCCGGTCGTCGTGGTAGCCATGTCAGTTTTCCTTAAGCTTTAATCATGTCGATCGTGCGCATCATCAGTTCACGCGCGGTGTTAACGACTTCAACGTTGTTCTGATACGAGCGGGATGCTGCCATCAGGTCCACCATTTCGGTGACTTCATTCACGTTGGCCTGATACACAAAACCCTCGCCATCAGCGAGGGGATTATTCGGGTCGTAGACGCGAGGAATAGGTTTGGAGTCATCGACAATCTTGTCGACTTTGACGCCACCGATATAGGGTGCGCCGGCGTGAATCATTTCTTCATCCATCAACGCTTTGAATACGGTGCGCTTGCCGCGATAGGCTTCTTTTTCGGTGGCGGCGGTGGTACCGGCATTGGCCAGATTGGATGCCGTGTTATTCATTCGGACGAGCTGCGCATTGAGCGCGGTACCACCAATGCCGAAAATATTATCGATAGACATTGCCATGATTAATCTCCTCGCAATGCCTTGCGTATGCTCGATACGCGATTTTCAAGAAAGGACAAGGTGGCCTGATAGTCCGCTGCTGCCTTACCGTATTTCGCCTGCTCTACCGACAGCTCTACGGTGTTGCCATCAAGCGAAGCGCTGAATGGCACGCGATAACGCAGACCGTCATCGTCCGGGTTCTCGTCGGCATACGGAAAGTGCGTCATGTGCGTCGATTCCATGGTGTCGCTGGGCTTGAACTCAGCCATCACCGATTTGAAATCGAGTTCGCGTGCCTTGAAGTGCGGTGTGTCGTCGTTGGCGATATTGCGGGCGAGCAGTTCCATGCGCTGGTTGCGCACGCGCAGTGCTTTCTCGTGTATGCCTAAGGCGTTGCTCAATACATCCATGTCGTTCTCCTTGTTGAGCGGTCGCCGGATTGCCGACAGTCCGCTCAAGTTTCCAGCTGTCGCTCCGACCATTGCAAAGGTCGTGCCAAGGCTTGTTTTGTGGAAATAACGTCAGGGGCGCGTCGATCAGCGGCAAGGATTGACCGCAGCACGCTTTGCCGCCGGTGGCAAAGGATTGCCGTGGGGCGGCAATGATTGCGTTAACGATTGCGTTAACGATTGCGGTAACAACAGGGGCTACCTCGTGCAGGGCGCGCAGCTTCAGCCTTGAAGATGCACCTGAGCCTGGTCACGCAGGATTACAAATCTGAACTCTCGATTTTCGCGACGGTCTGGCTGAACTCGCCCAGACGCTGCTGCGCATTCAGTCGCAAGCCACTCACAATCGAGTTGCGGGTAATGACGCCGGCCGTCGGGTCACGCCCTTCATATAAATAGGCCGCCTGGCGGCCGGCAATTTTCAGAGGCACATCAGCGCGGGGTTCATGGCGCGCGGCGGGTGTCAGGACAGTGAGGTAGAGGTTATCCAGCGACGCAGGGCCGAATTCTTTGAGGCGGGTACGGGTGAAATAACGATCGACCAGTTCGAGCTGATCCATGACGTTCAGACCCAATATCTTTTTCGGATTATTGGCGTATCCAACACCCGTGGCGCCAGTACCCCCGCAGAACTGTATGATGCCGTGGCAAAAACCATTGCTTGCCTTGGGATTCAAGCCATCCGACTCCATCAAGGTCATGCGCGCGAAATCATCGGGGGCGAAGCGATGCTCGCTGGCCAGCGACAGGATCTTGTTGCGCACCTCGGTCTGCTGCTCGACCGGCAGGAAGCCCTTGGCCACCGCGCGCGCGAGTGTCTTGTCGAGCACGGGCGTTGCGACATTGGCATGGGCGCTCAGCTGTACCGCCTCGACGGTGCCGGGCCGCAGCTTCAGAGCGGCCATGGTGGTCATGGGCGCCATATTCAGTACCTGTCCCGGCAAAATGCGGTTGGGATTGGCAATGCCGTTGTCACGTGCAATGGTCTTGGCCATCTCGAGAATCTGACCGTTATTGAACTGACCGACGGCGTTGCCCAGATAGTTTCGGGTCAAGCCCATCAAGGTATCGCCCCGCTGAACCGTCACGGTACCGCTGTTGCCCTCCTTGGCTTGCGTGAGCACCTGTCGGAAATCCCCCGATTTGGCCTTGCGCTCGGCGGCGCGGTTAGCCTCGGTGGTGTTGGCGGCAAGCGGGGCGTTATTGGCTTGAATCTGCATGTCGGCGGGTCTTTGTTGGGGCTGGAACTCTTTTTGCTTTGAAGCCCATACCTGTCGGGAGTTCAACAGTTACGAGCCCTGATAAAAGAGGATTAGCAAGGCTTGTTCCAGTCGGGGAGACGCTGAATCAACCAACGAAGGCTTTTTGACCCATTAAATGATGCCGACTTTTATGAAAAAACCTGCCGCACTGCCCTGCTCCCGCCGATTGCCGGCAAGGCTGCTGGCCGTCTGTTTGCTGGCAACACCGGGAGCGCACGCGACCAGCCCGCAAGAGCTGCTGGCCGGCGAAGCGGCGAAATGGGTGGCAACACAAAATGAGGTACCGGTGGATCAAGTGATCGTCGCGCCGCTGGATGCGCGCGTTGCCGTACAGCCGTGCGCCTCGCAGTACATTTTTGATTATCCTTTTGTCAACCGAGAAAGTGTCAGGGCGCGGTGTCTCAAGCCCAGCTGGCAGCTCTATATCAAGGTGGGATTCTCCCAAGTCAATCAACCGCCGCCAGCCAATACAAAATCATCAACCCAGCCGGCTCAGGCCAGCCATACGCCGTCCTCACGCACCCCACCCGCCCAAGTGACGCCAGAATCCCGGATGGTGCTGGTGGCAGCGAGCAACCTCACACCGGGACAACTATTACAACCTGAAATGTTCAAGTTGGAGAAGATGGATGCCGATAAAATCAACAAGTCGCATCTGCTTGAAGCCACCGGGCTGGAAGGTCAGGAGCTTGTCAGAGCGCTGCGCGCGGGAGAACCTGTCAGAAACGTGGACATGCGGCCAGCGATCATGGTCAAAAAGGGTGAACTGGTACAACTGACGGTGGGTCGGGCGGGTGAATTTCAGATTTCAGTGCGTCTTGAAGCAATGCAGGATGGCCGTCTGGGCGATCCAATCAAATTGCGCAATGCCGAGTCCGGACGTATTTTAGGCGGCGTTGTGACAGGTAAAGGCCTGGTTAAGGGAACTTAGAAGAAAATAGTAAAATCGGGAAAGACAAGTACCGCCGGGTGCCTGACCAGCCACTTTTTTGTGCTGTGGACTAAAGTTTTTTAAAGTAGATCCGATACTCGTTGTGACAGGAATAGAAGGCCGATGGCCGAAAGTGAGAGAAAATCATGAGCAATCCCATATCCAGTATTTTCAGTGGCAGTGCCGCGCTGGACAAAGTCGCCCTTGAGAAAACCAAGCGTCGCGCGCTGGAGCGCTCCGGCGATGGCCAGCCAGAGGCAAGCACAGCCGCCAAGCCAACCGCCCCCACTGGCGACACGCTGCATCTGTCCGAGGTCGCCAAGCGCGCATCGGCCGAGCCCAGCTTTGATCGCGAGAAGGTCGAGGCAATCAAGCAGGCCCTTCGGGATGGCAATTACCCGATGAATGCACGCCGTATCGCGGAGAGCTTTGTCGCGATCGAAAAACTGATCGATTGACCGACCGATCCTCGATGCCAGCAACCCTGACCGCTGCGCCCTACGCCGCACCCAGCCCCGAGCTGGTCGCGGCGCTTGAGCATGGGCTTCTGCTGCAAAAGCTGTTGCAGCAAGAGTTCGATGCGCTGCGAGAGCAGAACCTGGATATCTTCGAGGCGCTGCAACCAGAAAAAACCCAGATATTCGAGTCACTCATTCGCCTGACCGGCGTGGGTACGGAGACGAATCATCTGGACGATCCCGAATGGGATACCTTCAAAAACCTGATCACCGATTGCCGCGATATGCATCGCCGCAACGAGATCCTGATCACCCGCAAGCTCGATGCCATACGTGGCACGCTGCAGACCCTGAATGGTGGCGACACCACCGCCTCCGTCGAAGTCTACGACCGTCTCGGGCGCATGGCGCGCTCGCGCGGTGGTCGTGGTTACGAGGAAGTGTGACTCAAGGTTTCTCGTCGCCCGGCTTCATACCCTGCAGCCAGTAAGCCCATGACAGCACAACCGCGACGGCAACATAGAGTTCGCGGGGTATTTCCTGCTCCAGATCGAGGCGGGACAAGGCTGCCACCAGTTCACGGTCCTGGGCGATATAAACCCCCTGCTTTTTTGCCTCGGCGATGATGGCGTCGGCCAGTTCATCGCTGCCTTTCGCGGTCACGACGGGCGCTTCGCGTCTGCCATAGGCAAGCGCAACCGCTTCGCGGGTGCGCTTCATGCGCAGACATCCAGCATGGCACCCGCCGGCGGTGACCAGCCCTCGGGCAGACTGGGGCGGGCCGCGTGAAAGATGCGAAAGGAATCCATCGTCAAGCCAGCCTTTTTGAGGCGCTCACCCAACGCATCCCTGTGTTTCTGAGCAAGCCTGACCGAGCTGCCTTTGAGCGCCCACATCATCAGATCCACATGGGATGCCCTTGTAATCGAGGTCTTGAGCCAGATCTCGCCGAGGACCTCGTTCTGGGTGTGAATGTCGACGGAAAACGGGGGGGCTTCCCCACCCGGCTGGCGAGCCGGACGAAAAAACCGGATCTGCACCGGGTTGGCATCGGCAAAGGGCAGCACCATACCAAAGGAGAGCTCGCCGCGCGATTGCGCTGCCAGTGATTCGACTTGCGCGGATTCAATGTCCTCAATCGCTTTGTTAAGGCGCGCGACAACCGACGTCTCTTTGTCACCGAGCGCGCGAATCATGCGCCGCAGCCAGGCCTTGGTATCGGTGGCGGGTGCCGATTGGCCACGCGAGAGCAGCGCCTCCATCCAAAGACCGGAACCAAGAACTGCAGCCTGCAGGCTGGCGGAGGAAAGCCCACGCATTGACAACTGCATGCGCTGAAACAGTGCTGCGAGTTCGGGGTTGGCGGTGGTTTGCAGCAGTGCTGCTGCCTGACGCGGCGCAAACACATCCAGCAAGGTGGGGGACATCGGGGGACGCAGCGACAAGGCGGCCAGCCGCGAGGCATTGATCTGGGCTGCGGGTAATTCGGGCGCCGACGCAGGTGCTGCCGCCGTTGCGGCGGGCTGGGCGGCAGGATCAAAAATTTTCAGCAGCCAGCCATTGGCACCCTGATAGGCGCGCAAGAACACGCTGTCACCAGGGCGGAATCTGAGGGCGGGCGGCAGGTCGAACAATTTGCCATTCAAGAGCAGCTTGAGCACTTCGCCACGCAACTCGACGCTGGCCTGAACGACTTGCCCATCGCGCAGACCGAGTTGCTGGGCGATGGGCGTTTCTAGCTGAAGGGGTCGACCCTCAAGATAGATCGGATTGAGTCGGCCCGGCAGGGCTGCCTGCTCAGGGCCGGACAACATGGGAGGCGCTCCGCGTCAAGGGTAGCGCACCCACTTCTTCTTTTCTTCCGGAGGAACTTCCGGCGCCGGGTTGGCGCTGGCCGCCACATTGACCGGCAGACGAGGAATCGCAATCGGTGGATTGAGATCATTGGCGGTGGCCGCGACGGTCGGGGCGAGCACCGGTGCGTTCGAATGCAAACTGATTTTGCTGTCGTTGATCTCGCCGCTGTTGCCACCCTCGGACATCACAATGGCACGTATCGTGGACACATCAGGCACCTGCAATACCTGACCGGGGCTGAGCTTGACCTTGGCCGATGTCAGCAGCGCTGGATTGGCGCGCATGAAAGCCTGGCGAAACACGTCAGGCGCAAACAGGTTGGCTGGCATGGTCTTGCGAATGACGCTGTCGAGGTCGTCGCGCGCCTGAACCACATAGGATTTCAAGTTCGCGTTTTTCTGCTGCGCGAGTACATCGCGCGCCAGCTCTACCATGGCCGGACTGACTGGCAGCGGCTGAGATTTGGCCTGCGCATTGTGCGGGGCACGCTGTTTCTTTGCTGTTTTGTGCGGCTTGGATTCGTGCTTGGGGCCCGCTGTCGCGTGGGCATCTGCCGGCTTGTCGGCGGGTTTGTCCGAACCGGGTTTTGCTGCTGTCTTGTCACCGGATTTGTCGGCTGATTTGTCCGCTGCCTTGTCGTCGGGCTTGTCCTGAGCGGCGCTGGCCTTGGGTGCGGCATCCTTTTTGGGCGCGAAAGCCTTGGGTGTTGCATTGCTCGGGTAAGGCCTGGACGGCAAATCGGGCTCGGCAGGCGCATCTGCCTTGGCATCTTTGGCGTCCTTCGCATCCTTGCCGTCTTTTTTGTCGTCCTTGCTCTCCGCCTTGGCATCTTTGGCCGGTTCGGGCTTGGGGGCATCAGCAGCAACCACGGCGGTACTGAACAACAGTACCAGCACAGCGGTCAGCAGTTTGCGTTGGGCGATCATCATTTTGTTCTCCGCAAAATTTCAGGGAAACACTGGAAAAACCAGGGCTTCATTTAAAAGGGGGTAGCAACCCAGTCACCCAAGCGGGCGATACTGGCCGGTCCCGCGAGTTTGCGCACGATGGCGCGGCCGGCACCGACACTGACCACTTCCACCAGCGCCAGATGCTGGGCGCTGTCGGGTTCCAGAATACGGGCTGGCAAATGTTCACGGTTCATCAGCAACAGCTGGTCACCGGGCGACAGGCCTGCAATCTGGCCGCCATTGATCATCCAGCCATTCGGTGTTTCCTGCAGCACGTTGAACTGCTGCGGCCGACAAGAAAAATTATGGTCCATGTTCTGAAGCCAGCCGTCGAGTACCCGATCAAGCTCCGACAGCAAGCCAGGCGGCAGCGGCTGGCTGGTCGTGACCAGTGCTCGCTCCGGGAAGAAAAGCGGTACGGCGTCCTGCCACATCAAGCGATGATTGCTTCGCTCGTACACCGAGAGACGCATGACGAAAGGCAGCGGCTCAGTGCGCGGCGGCTCATCGGTGGCGTAGTTGGCGACAGCCTTGATCATTTGCGCCGACTTCTGACGCAGGGTCTGTCTGGGACGGACAGGCTCAATTGCCAGCGCGCCCGGCGGCAGCAATTCGATGACCATGTGATAAGGCGAAATATCAGGCACCGCGCCACTCAGCATGCGATCGTAGGCGGTTGCCGGCATGTTGACGGCCGCGGAGAGCTGCCACAGGCGGCTGGTGTTCGCACGCGAGACGAGGCGCGAGCGCATCTGATCCATCAGCATGCTCCAGTGATAACGGTCTGCACCACTGGTGGTGATGCGCATGGCCGTTTCAAGCGTGGCCTCGCGGCGATAGCGCTGCACATTCGCCTTGCAGATGTCTTCGCTGGGTGTTGCGCCCCGGGATTCGGCGATGATCGCCGCCGAAGGACCGTCTTCAGCGTTCACATAAGACTGCACCCGCACACCGCGCACTTTCATGTCGGAGGTGATACGGGTGTTTTCATGCAGTTTCCCCGTACTGTCTACCCAGGCTGCCGTGCGTACGCGGGTCTGGCTGTCCATCGCCGCAGCGACGAGCGCATGCTGCAAGGCCTCCAGACGCTTGCGCGGATCCGTCGGCAAACCGGACGTATCAGCGAACGACGGGATCGCAGCACAAGCCAGAGGCAGCGCGAGCAGCAGGGGCAGAAGTCGGGAGGTACGCATGATCTGTTACCGGTTACGTGCAGCCAGTTGGTGCAGGTAAAGCACGCGCAGATCATTCACAACACGACCATCCAGAGACAGGGTGGTCTCGTAGGTGTCGTCACCGATCGGCGTGATTGATTCCAGCACGGCGCCATAAATGATGCCCTGCACGCGGGTGCGGAAGGTATCACTGGTGATCATCATCTCGGCCACGGTGGTGGTGGCATCGAGTTGCTGACCGTAGACCTGTTCAGTCAGGGCACGATAGGCGTCGAGCTTGGAGGCTCGGATCGCCATCAAACGCTGCTGAGCACCGTTCTTGTGGTTTTGGGTGCTGATGACGGCATAGCCGGTACCGCGGATGGTTTGCTGACGCTCGATCATCGGCGTGATCATGCTCACCGCATCCGGTGCAGGCTTGGGCGCTTCGGCCTTGGCTTCTGCTTTGGGCTCAGGCTTGGGTTCAGGCTTGGCTTCAACCCTGACTTCAGCGGGAGGGTCGACCGGCTTGACTTCTGCCTTGGCCGAGGCGTTGTCGGCCACAGCGACCGACGGTATGGATTGGCAAGCCGAAATCAGCACGGCCAGCGAGACCATCGTGCATTTGGACATTTTATTCATGAATCACCCCTTGGTTAGTCAGCAGCGAGCTAGCAGCCGGAATACTTCTTGCGAGCCATCGCAGCATTTACTGCTGGAACTCCTCAAATAATGCCTGATTGAGTCCCCGATGACACCGCTTTACAAAATATTAATGGAAGGCAATACACCTTCTCTCCCCCGGTTTATCGGCAATTGGCCCGGCTTCTTTAGTAGCGACGCTGGTTTAGTTCAAAAATGCAATTTTTTTGCCCGGTATTCCGGTGGCAGCGGCAGCCCGGATGCACCGGAACCCGGTCATCCGGGCAGCCAGAGACGAAAAATCGACCTGACCAGATTTGATGGCACATCACTTGCTTATACGTTCTACACGGAAACCTGACATTTCAGCCAACGAAACACAAACTGTTGATTATTAGAAGAATTTAAATAATGACCTTGCTATCCATGTCAACTATTCGACAGCGCCTGTCGGGATTTGAGCTCTCCGGGCTCGGGATCCCGTTTCTTGTGCTGTTGATCATGGCGATGCTGGTCATTCCGCTGCCGCCCTTGTTGCTGGACATTCTGTTCACCTTCAATATCCTTGTCAGCGTGGTGGTGATCATGATCGCCATCGGCACCCGAAAACCGCTGGAATTCTCGTCCTTCCCCTCCGTTTTGCTGTTTGCCACCATGCTGCGGCTGGCGCTCAACGTGGCCTCGACCCGGGTGATTCTGGTCAATGGGCACGAAGGCGAACATGCCGCAGGCGCGGTGGTGGCTGCATTTGGCGAGTTTGTCATCGCCGGCAACTATATCGTCGGTCTGATCATTTTCATTATTTTGATGATCGTGAATTTCTTCGTGGTCACCAAGGGTGCGGGTCGGGTGTCGGAAGTCAATGCCCGATTTACCCTGGATGCGATGCCCGGCAAGCAGATGGCGATTGACGCTGACCTGAATGCCGGCTCCATCACCCAGGAACAAGCCAAAGCCCGCCGCGACGAGATTGCGCAGGAATCGGACTTCTTTGGTTCGATGGACGGTGCGTCGAAATTCGTCTCCGGCGATGCGATGGCCGGCTTGCTGATTTTGCTCATTAACGTGATCGGTGGCCTGGCCATCGGCGTGGCTCAGCACGACCTGTCTTTTGCCGAAGCCGGCAAGCTGTATGTGTTGCTGACCATTGGCGATGGCCTGGTGGCGCAGATTCCTTCACTCTTCCTGTCGCTGGCTACCGCGATCATCGTTACCCGGGTCACAACCTCGGAATCCATGACCGAGCAGGCCGTGACACAACTCGCGAACCCCTCTGCCCTGTTTATCAGTGCCAGCATTCTGGCGATACTGGGTGTGGTGCCGGGCATGCCGCATCTGGTGTTCCTGACGCTGGCACTGGCCACCGCCGGGCTGGGCTTCATGCTGATTCAGAAAGAACAAAACGTTGCCGAAGATGCCGAGATTCAGGCCGCCGAAGCCAAGCCAGATGCTCCCAAGGAGCTGGACTGGGACGATGTGGATCAGGTGGATCTGATCGGTCTGGAAATCGGCTATGGACTGATCCCCCTGGTGAATCCGGAGACAGGCGGACAGCTGATGCCACGCGTCAAAGGCGTACGCAAAAAACTCTCGGCAGAACTGGGCTTTCTGGTGCAGCCCGTACGTATCCGCGATGCACTCAACCTCGACCCGGACGTGTATCACATTGTTCTCAATGGCGTGGTCCGCGGCAAAGGCGAAATCAAGAGTGGCCGCGAACTCGCGATCAATCCGGGCAAGGTGTATGGCGAACTGGAAGGCATACCGACCAAAGAACCTGCGTTTGGTTTGGAAGCGGTATGGATCGATCCATCACAACGCGATTACGCCCGCACGCTCGGCTACACCGTCGTCGATCCGGCCACTGCGATCGCTACCCACTTGAACAAGGTCCTGCGCGAAAGTGCGTCCGAGCTGCTCTCGCATGACGAAACACAGCAACTGCTCGACAAGCTGGCAGCGAAGTCACCCAAGCTGGTGGAAGACCTGGTACCGGGCAAGATGGCACTGGGCGTGATCACCCGTACCCTGCAACTGCTGCTCGCCGAAGGCGTGGCCATCCGCGACATGCGCACGATCGTCGAGACGCTCTCGGATGCCGCCGCAAAAACACAAGACCCCGATCAACTGAGCGCAATCGTTCGCCCCAAGCTGGGCCGCATGATCGTGCAGGACTTGCTGGACCTGCAGGAAAATCTGGCCGTCATGACACTGGCACCTGAACTGGAGCAACTGCTGCACAACGTGCTGACCAACGGCGCGCCGGGGCAAAGCGTGGTGATCGAACCGGGTCTTGCTGAAAGCCTGTTTTCTGCCCTGCGCGATGCAACGCGCACCGTGGAAGATCAGGGCAACCCGGCCGTCCTTGTGGTGGCACCATCGATTCGCCCCTGGCTGTCAAAAATGGTTCGACACCGCATTTCCGAGCTGATTGTTTTGTCTTACACCGAAATACCGGACGACCAGTCAGTCAAAGTTATTTACACCGTAGAAGCGCAAGCAAAGAGTTAAAGGCATAACCCATGGAACTCAAACGCATACTCGCCAAAGACATCCGCAGGGCGACTGAAAAAGCAGTCGCTCTCTACGGCAAGGACGTGCTGTTCGTCTCGAACGCCAAGGTCAATGGCATGACCGAAGTGATTGTGGCCGTCGATGTCGCCCCCGAAAGGCTGCTTGAAACCAGCGATCTGGGTGACGGACAGCGCTTCGATCAGGTGCTCAAGCAATCCTTCAGAGAAGTGGAAAATGGCGTCACCGCCAGCCTCGCTCCCGAGATCACGCCCCCGGCACAAAAAATCGAAGAAGACCAGCGTGACTATATTCGCGGACGCGAGATCGTGGACATGGTGCGCGATGAACTGACCGCGATACGCAAGGAATTCAAGCTCGCGCAGCGGGTCGCCTCCTGGCAATCGGAATCATCGACCAAATCTGCCGTGCGTCCCCTGGTGACCGCGCTGGCAGAAGCAAGCATTCCCGTTTCACTGCGCACGCTGCTGGTGGATCATATTAACGACATGGATGATCTGCAGCAGGCAAGCGCCGCGCTGCAGGCTCATTTGATCGAAAGCCTCGGCGAGCACTGGGCCAAGCTGCCACAGCGTGGTGTGCATGCGATCGCCGGCCCTTCCGGTGCAGGCAAGACCATGATGGTCGCCCGCCTTGCCCGCGCTGCTGCCGAGCGCAAAGGCCCGGAGTCGGTTGCGGTGATCAGCTACTGCGATCAGCGCGCCGGTGCATGGAGCCAAATTCAAATGCTGTGCGCGCAAAGCGGTGTTGACTGCTTGCGGGCTACCGATACCGACACATTGAAAATACTGCTCAGCGAGCTGGGGCATCGCACGCTGGTGCTGATCGATACACCGGGCGTCGAGGTCGTGACGAAACTGGCGCAGATCACCGCCTGTACGCCGGACCTCGCCTGTCATCTGGTACTGCCCGCCGATGCCTCTGGCACGACGGCACGAAAATATCTCGTCAGCACCCAAATTAACTGGCACAGCCTGATGGTCTCGCGCATGGATGAAGCAACGCAACCATGGCCTCTGCTGCAGCTGCTGTGCGAAAAATCCGTGCCGCTATCGGCCGCATCGCATAGCCCATCCGCCACGGAGAGCTGCCAGATTCTGACGGCAACCGAACTGGTCTCGCTCGCCATTCGCGGACTGGGATTGCCGCTGGATGACACAGCAAACGACCCTGCCGAAGCAGAACCCGATCACTCCGTCGTAACTGCGGCTCAGGCCCTGGTTGCCCGTATCGAAAAGAGCACCCATGCCATCAACTAAACGAAAAACCGAAGTCATTGGCATCGCCAGCGGCAAGGGTGGCGTGGGTAAAACCACCCTCTCCTGCAATCTGGCAGTGGCGCTGACGATGATGGGCAAACAAGTGATGCTGCTCGACGCCGATCTTGGTCTGGCGAATGCGCAGATCGCACTGGGCTGTCAGACGCAGTACAACCTCTCGCATGTGATTGCGGGTGAAAAAACGCTCAAGGAAATCATCGTCACCTCGCGACAGGGCGTCAAGCTCGTGCCCGGCGCCTCCGGCGTGTATCACATGGCTGCGATCAGCCCGGCCATCACGGCGGGCATCGTGCAAGCCTTCTCCGAGCTGGATGATGAAATCGATTACCTGATCGTCGACACCGCCGCCGGCATTGCGCCATCGGTACTGGCGTTCATGGAAGCCTGTCAGCGCCGCTTTATCGTTGTACGTGACGAGCCCTCATCGATCGCCGATGCGTATGGCATCATCAAGGTGATGACGCGCGATCTGGAACTTGATGAGATTTATCTGATTCCGAACATGGTCGACAGCCAGGCCGCCGGTGCGCAGTTGTACCGACGCGTCAACGAAGTCTGTGATCGTTTTCTGGGTAAGACACTGCAGTACCTGACCTCTATCGAAGCCGATGAGCTGGTACTTGCAGCATTGAAAAAATACCAGTCCATCCTGGAATTCGCACCCGGCAGCGCCGGCGCCCGTGATTTCAGACGACTGGCCGATGCGATGACCAATCTGCCGGAAATCAGCAGCGCTTCAGGCGGCCTCCAGTTTTTCATGGAACGACTGGTCAAACCGGGCAAAGGGGGTTAAGCCATGCCACCATCCATCCGACTCTACGATCAGACCGGAAACCATGACGAGGCACTCATCCTCGACCACTTAGGTATGGTCAAACGGATTGCCGTTCATTTGAAGGTTCGCATTCCACCGTTCATGGAAGTCGATGAACTGGTTCAGGTCGGCATGATCGGCCTGATCGAGGCTGCACGCGCGTTTGATCCGACCAAGGGCGTTGTGTTTGAAAGCTATGCCCACAACCGCATCCGCGGCGCGATGATTGATGAGGTCAGACGCTTGTCTTTCCTGCCCCGCTCCGCTGTGGCATTCAATAAATCACACAGTGCAGCCAATCAGGCCCTGGCGTCCGAACTGGGACGCGCGCCTTCGCAGGCGGAGCTGGCTGATTACATGGGCGTCGGTCTGGACAGCTTCGAAAAAGACCGGGGTGCCGCACGACAGTTCGAAACTTTCTCAATGGAAGTGGTGTCGGATGAAGTGATGAACATGCCCGACCAGGCATCGCGACAGCCGGAGGCGATCGTCGAGGAAAACCAGATGATGGAAGCATTGACCGATGCCATCGAAGGACTGCCCGAGCGCGACCGGCTGGTGATTTCGCTTTACTACGTCGATGAGCTGAATTTGCGCGAAATCGGAGAGGTGCTGGGCGTGTCGGAATCGCGCGTCTCGCAAATCCTGACGGCCAATGTCAAAAAGCTGCGTTCGCAGCTCAAGACAGAGCCCCTCGCGCATCAATAAAGAGAGAAACTCATGGAGCACCAGATGAACACCATCCTGCTGCTGCTGATCTTCACCGGACTGGTGGGATTGCTGCTGGTGGTCTTTTTCATGCTTGACCGGCTCAATGAGCTGCACCAGCATGCCGATCTGCAGAAGACACCGCACAAACCTGACGATACGTTTGGTGGCCTGACGGGCAAGACCTTGTGGGATGCCATGATCGGCATTCCCCTGCCGGGCTGGGAGGCAAAACAACTCGAGCCGCTCAAGCCGCGCTACGAAGCCGTCTTGCAAAAGCATCTGGAATTATTGTTTGAAGACGGCAAGCTCGACGCGCGTGAAGGTTTTGCCATGCCGGTGCGGTGCGACCGGGTGGTGCCCACGCTGCGCGGCGAAATCGCCTCCTGGATGCCGCACGAATACGCCTCCGGCATTTATCGCGCGGGGCAGGATTTGATCAATCTGCCCGCCGAAGAACACGAAGCCGTCCTGTCACGCATTGATGACATCGGCGAGGCGCTTTACTCTGCCACCAACCTGCCGCCGCGACATCTGCTCTCCAAAGTACTGGTGCCCGCGAGCCGGCCAACCGAAGAAGAAACGCCCATCGACGGCGAAATGTCGGGCGACGAAGCGGCTCAGGCAAGCGACGAGGCTGGCTGGGATGGCGAACAGCCCGTGCTGGAAGGCGACGCAGTGGCGGCCTTGCCGCCACCGGACGAGGGCGATTACCTCCCCGTCGAGCTCAATCAGGAGAGCGGCGAAACATTGCCGCTTGCCGACGAGGCCGCAGACGGCGCAGCAGCGGAAATGGCGGCCGACGCGCCGCAAGACACCCAGACCGCCCCCGACACCGCGCCCGTGGCCGAACCGGAAAAAGCCACCGTTTCCTGAACACGCAAAAGTCTCTGATGCCGGCCTGCAAGCTGGCAGCAGAGGCTTTTTTATCGTTCAACACTCTGTCATGGCCTGCCCGCTCAAGTCTTCCAGCGGGCTGCCGATACATGCTCTGAAGCAGTGAATCACTCAGGAGCGACAGAACATGAACATGAGAGAACGAGCCCTCGCCAGCTATGGCGACGTCAAGGTCACGACCGGCGTGGCCGGTGCTGACAACATCCAGTTGATACAGATGCTGTTTGATGGACTGATAGAAAGCCTGGCGACTGCCAAGGGGCATATCGAACGCGGCTCGATCAGCGAAAAATCCAAGAGTCTGGCACGCGCGGGCCGTATCGTGGTGGGTCTGCAGGGTGCTCTGGACTTTGACAAAGGCGGCGACATCGCGCGCAACCTGAACGACCTTTACAGCTACGTCACACGGCGCCTGTTCCATGTGAACGCGCACAACGATCTCGAAGCGCTTCAGGAAGTTCACAATCTGATGAACGAAATCCGCGGTGCATGGCAGGTCGTGCCTTCGCTGGTTCCACCCTCTGCGCGAACGTTTGCGCCAAACTGAGGCTGCCCGGATCTTTTCAAGGTCATAACGACAGCCGCTGTATTGGCCCTTCGCGGGGTGCGGCATAGTGAGCACGCCGTGACCGTGTCGCGGGCACACCGCCCACGGTCCCAAAGCCCGCTGCAACTTGTATCGGGAGCGCGTGGGAAATTCGGGTCGCATGCGAGCTGTCTGCGCAGCAGTCGTCCCCCGCAGGTGATGACGACGTTGCGTCTCACGGCGGTCCAAAAATCATCCCGGCGCATGCCGGGATTTTTTTGTCTCGAGGCCGGCCAAACCCACTTTCTATTTGCAAAAAGTTACGTGAAGTTAATATAATTGTGGCGTCGTGGCCCGGTCGATTTCTGACCTGACACGATTTTTGCTTTGAGACAGGAAACCTTTGGTTAACCTGGAAACAGAAAGCGCCATGACCTCTGTACTCAACTCAGCAACATCTGCCGCACACCACGCCAAAAAGGCTGAAAAACTCAGTCATGCCAAGGCATCTGGCCTTGACAAGGAAGGCGCCGACGGCGAATTCGGTGCACTCTTCGGCGCCATGATGGGCGGCCTGGAGGGGCAACATCTTGCCGCCCCCGAAGGCAAGGCCTCGCCACCACTGGTCGGGCTGGCCTCGCAAGTCCTGGGCCCTGCGGTACATATCATTACCGCCAACGCGCCCGCACTCAGCGACGACAGCCTGTATGCCTTCGCCCGATCCCATCCCAGGGAATGGACGAAGAGGCGCTCGCGCTGATTTTTCAGAACCCGGGATCAGGGCTTGAACCGGAACCCATGCTTGACCCCGATGCAATGGCAGCGACCGGATTGTCCGTCGATCTTGAGGGAGTCAACCCGCCGCAAGCGAGCCTATCGGCCACGCCGCAGCTTGCCGCTGACCGACTGGCCATGGCGTTGAAACCGGAAGAAAAAGCCATGGCTTCCGTGCTCTCCCAACCCGCGCCCGCCGCTGCGCCGAAAAGCGAGAGCCTGAATCTGGGCGACGACGCCAGCCTGCGCTGGACCCTGGGCAAAGCCGCCGACGCCCCGCCGATTACCCCGCCGGCGGCCCAAAGCAGCCTGTTCGGCTTGAATGGCGTGCGCACTCTGATCCCGACGCCGGTTCAGGCCGTCGCCAGCGACCCGGCAGCCCATCCGGAATCAGCGCATCAGAATCTGGCGGCCAGCCTGATCCTGGGCGCCTCCGAAGCATCACAATTTGCGCGCCGTCTGGAAATGAAACAAGCCAGCCAACGCGCCGAACGCCTGGCCCCCGGCTGGCTACCGCCCACCGCCGCCGGCACCGGTCCGACCCTGCCACCCGACATGCTCTTGCGGCCAGAAGAAACCACGATCGCCGCGCTTGAAACGCTGGTCATCGCGCCCGACATCGCCCCCGATGACCTGGCCGAACTCCTGTCCGGACGTTCGCCGGGCAACGAGGGCCGGACACCCAGCGCCAACGACAGCACCACCAATACCACCAGCGCCGCGCCGCGTGCCGACCAGACGCAGCGCGCTGAACAGTACGAACGCCTGTCCCAACGCCTCGGTGAAGCACTCGGACAACGGCTGGCAGCGCAAATTGCCAAGGGTGACTGGCGCGTCGATCTGGCGCTCAAGCCACATGAGTTGGGCAACATCGATATCGAGCTGAACATGAAAGAAGGCGTGCTGCAAGCCAGCTTCAGCGCTGGTCAGGCCTTGACGCGAGAGCTGATCGCCGACAGCCTGCCCCGGCTCAAGGAAATCTTGAATCAACTGGGCATGGATGTTGCTACGATGAATGTCAACGTGAGGCAAAACAGCCAACATGGCGGAAACCCGACACCCGGACGTTCGTCGTCGGGGTCTGGCGGCAAGTCTGGCAAAGACGAAGCAGAGAAAGTCGGCGAGGTGTCCACCTCAACGGCGGCCCGGAACATCACCCCTGGTCCTGATGGACTCGATGTTCTGGTTTGATCGCAGTACAAGAATGCAATTAATAGCTGGAGGATGTGATGGCTGAAGCAGCTGCGGCACCCGAAGAACAAGTCGAAGGCGAACCGAAGAAAAAAGGTCCGCTGATCAAGATCATCCTGATGGTCGTGGCAGTTCTTTTTCTGATTGGCGCCTCCGTCGGTGGTACCTTGTTGGCGACCGGGTTCTTTTCAAAGAAAGACCAGGCCAAAGAGGCCGTTGATGCGCAACTCGACAAACTCGAGGGCGGCGATGGTCACGGTGAACCCAAGAAGGACGACGGTCATGGCGAGCCCAAGAAGGATGACGGTCACGGCGATGCCAAGAAAGATGATCATGGCAAGCCGGGCGCAGAGGCGCCTTCGAAAGAACTCGTAACGCCGGACGCCGACAATCAGCGCTGGAAGTTCAATTACTATGCGTTGGAAAAGCCCCTGCTCTCCAATGTCTCCGGCTCGCGCAAGGTAATGCAGGTGACGCTGACGATCATGACCCATTACGATGACCGCGTGATCAAGAACGTCAAGACACATGAACTCGCATTGCGTGCCGGTATCCTTGATGTGATGCGCCAGAAAACTGAAGTGGATTTGCGCGAACCTGATTTCCGCAAGGCGCTGGCGGAAGAAGTTCGACTGACCATCAATTCGCTGCTGGAAAAGTACGAAGGCTTTGGCGGCATCGAAGAAGTGATGTTCACCGAGTTTGTTGTTCAATAACCGCAGCAAAGATACCAGAGACCATCGACGCCATGGCAGATACAAGCAACTTGCTGTCACAGGAAGAACTCGCTGCATTGGCCAGCGGGATCGATGACGGCACCATCGCAGTCGATACCGGCTTCAACCTGACGACCCGGGTCAAGAAACATGATCTCGCCAGTGAGGACAGCACGCTGGGCGTGAATACGTCCTCGATCGAGATGATCAACGAACGCTTCGTGCGTTTGTTCCGTATGGGACTGATGGAAGTGCTCCGCACCAGCCCGCGCATCAATCCATCGCGCGCTCAGATCGTTCGCTTTGGTGACTATCTCAAAGACCTGCGCGCACCGCTGGCGGTCAATACCATTCGTATCAACCCCCTGCGCGGATTCTCGATGGTGACGATCGAACCGACGGTTGTTTTTTCTGCGCTGGATAATTTTTTCGGCGGCTCCGGTAGTGGCATGCCGGGCGCACCCAAGCAACGCGGCGGCGGCAAAGACGGTGAACTACCGGCCAACTGGCTGCCACCGACACGCATGTTCACGCCGACGGAATCGCGCATCATCAAGATCATCATTGAGGTGTTCTTCCGCTCTCTGAAAGAAGCGTGGGCACCGCTGCTGCAAGTCGAATTCGAACACACAGGCTCGGAGATCAATCCCCAGTTTGCCCAGATTGCCGACGAAAATGATCTCGTGATCATGACCCGCTTTGAAACCGAAAGCGTCGGCGGCATCAAGGGCTTCGTGGACCTGGTCTACCCGTATGCGTCGCTCAAACCCCTGCGTGACCTGCTGCGCAACCGCGTGCAAGCTGACGGCAGCGAAGAGTCCGATTTGAAATGGCGTCAGGATCTGACGCTGGCAGTCGGCGATTCGCAGCTCGAGCTGCAAGTCCTGCTGGGTACCGTGCTTGATGATTATTCGCGTGTCCGGCAGCTCAAGGAAGGCGATTTGTTGTTCTTCAAAAAACCCGAGCTGGCGACCATGCTGATTGGCGGTCTGCCCGCTTTCGAAGTTCAGGTAGGTATGTCGGGTCCGCAGGTTGCGGTCCGCATCGAAAAAGCCACCAGCCCGGAAACCCTCTAACGACCGAGGATGCATCATGAGTGACGTAACG
>JAJTGC010000106.1 GCA_021298975.1 Oxalobacteraceae bacterium | reverse complement strand
GCGCAAGTGTACTGAGATCGGTCGCCTCAGGCAAGCGCTCCGGCACCCGGCCGAGCGCGATTCACCGTCAGGGCAAACCGGCACTGCGCATGCGCAGCAGGATCAGGTTTGATCGGCGAGCAAGATAACCGGAATCGAGATGACGCCCAAAGTAGCGGGGATTGGGCAGCATCACGGCCAGTCTTGCGGCTTCTTGTGCACCGAGCGCCGAAGCGGGTTTGCCGAAGTAGCGCATCGACGCCGCCTCGGCACCAAAGACACCAGTGCCCCATTCAACCACGTTCAGGTAAATTTCAAGGATGCGGCGCTTGTCCATCATCGTTTCAAGCATGTACGTAATGATCATTTCCTGGCCTTTGCGCAGGTAGCTGCGCTGACCCGACAGGAACAGATTTTTGGCCAGCTGTTGTGTAATGGTCGATCCACCAGAGACCACTTTGCCCTTTTTTGCATTTTTTTCATAGGCGCGTTGGAGCGCGTCCCAGTCAACACCTTCATGTTCGGCAAAGTTGGCATCTTCCGAAGCAATGATGGCGCGCTTGAGATTATTGGAAATGCGGCTGTAAGGCACCCAGCGATGCTGTAGTTGGGCGGCAGGATTTTTCTCGCGAATCTTGCTCAGCTGCTCGCGCATGAATGAGGTGGAGTCGGGATTGTGATTGACCCACCAGCAGATATGCAGGAAATACCAGACCTGTAGCAGTAGTACCAGCAGCAGGGGAATCCCGATGAGCCAGAACAACAGACCTCTTGCAGATCCCCGCGCTTTTCCCGACCCGCGAGCGCTCACAGCTGGCCTCGCAGCCACTGATACACCGGGGCTGTATCGGGCCGCACGCCGCGCCAGACGAAGAAGGATTCAGCCGCTTGTTCGATCAACATGCCCAAGCCGTCACGAACTTTGGCGCCATGGCCGACAGCGTGCTGCATGAAGATCGTTGGCTGCGCACCGTACATCATGTCGTAGGCCAGCGTCTGGGGACCGAAGACACCATCAGGCAACGGCGGCAGTGCAGCATCCAGACTGGCTGATGTGGCATTGATGATCACATCAAAAGGTTGATCGAGCTGTTCAAACGCCGCAGATGACACAGGTACGTCACTGTGAGAGAACTGCTGTGCGAGTTCCATTGCCCTGGACTGCGTGCGATTGGCAATGACCAGGCCGGCAATATGCGCCTCGATCAGAGGCAGGATCACACCACGCGCCGCGCCACCAGCGCCGAGCAACAGTACTGACCGGTCCCGGAGCGGCACACCCGCATTGCGCGTGATGTCACGCACCAGTCCCATGCCGTCGGTGTTGTCACCCTTGATGCCCTCGGCAGAAAAACTCAGCGTGTTGACCGCACCCGCTGCCTGCGCGCGCGGCGTGAGTGCTTGAGCCAGTGCGAAGGCTTCCAGTTTGAAGGGTACGGTGACATTGGCACCACGGCCGCCTTGCGCGATGAACCCATGAACACGCTCGGCAAAACGATCGATAGGTGCGAGCAAACGCTCATACTGCATCGCCTGCCCGGTCTGCTGCGCAAATAAGGCGTGCACCTGCGGTGATTTGCTGTGCTCAATGGGATTGCCGATCACTGCATAACGATCAGCCACGGATTCGAGTGTCAAGGCAAAACTCCGGTCGAACGCGACTCCAGTGTCTGATCGCGCGTGAAATGAAAACGGGTGACGATTTCCCACACCTGTGCATTGCCATCGCGGCGCAAGGCTGCAGGAAACGATCCGAACGGTGCCGCCCGTCTGACGATAAGTAATGCCGCCTGATCCAGCGCCGCATTGCCAGAACTGCGCTCGACCCGCGGCCCGCCTTCTTTTTCGTAAATCGAGCCATCCTGAAAAACCGGGATATACACAATGAGCTCGCCATACATTTTTTTGCCATCACGCTCGGGAAAATGCCGTGTGCCGGTCTGCTCTATGCGCTGTTGCAAGGCAGTGTAATACATCGCGTACGCAACACGCCGTGTGCTGGGGGTGAGCTGTGTTTTGACGGGGCGCTGGTTGTAGTCGGCAATGTCACGCGCAATCTCGGCTTGGCGACGCGCAAGCAAGCTTGCGCTGGCTTCGGTTTCAGGTACGGCATCGGATTCGGTCGCCTTGGTGGGTGCCGGTCGCGGCAGCACATGGTCGGCTTTGCTTGCGGTCAGTTGCGCCAGCAGTCGGGCTTGTTGCTGCTCAAGCTCGATAAGGCGTTGCCGTTGCATTTCCAGCAGCGTGCCTTCACTGGTACGGCCAGAATCCGGCAAAGGCGATGTCGCCCGACCGCGCTCGGCGTTGCCGCCGCCATTCAAATTCACCTGCGCCAGTGCGTCTGCCTGCAATGGCGAGCGCTGGTCGGCTGTGTTCATGAGAATGATCTCCAGCCCACGATCAACCGGCTTGAACTGCAGATCTTCCGCAGGGACAAAGCGTATCGACAACAGCACTGCATGAAACAGCAATGAACTCGCCACAGCGATGAACAGCAATTGACGGTCTGCCAGTACCAACCGTGTTACTCCGGATTGGAAGGCGTACTGGTTTTCGATGCTTCCGCTTCGATGCCTTCGATGCTTTCAATGACTTCGATCGGTTCGATGGCTGGGTTCTCACCGGATACCTCAGTGGATTCGGATACCCCGGTCTCTTCCACCAACTCAGATTCCTCATCCATCGCTTCGGCGGCAGCATCAGTAACGACACTGACCTCCAGCACACGCGCCTGCACCGTCAGGTCCAGCTCATCCCAGCTGATCAGCTCGAGCCTGACCTGTGTGCCGCGCGGATGCTTCACCCCTGGCATGGGAATCACCAGCGGCACATCGACCAGTCTCAGTACTTCATCTTTGAGAACGACCGCGTCGACCTGGCGTACCGATGACTGCGCCAGCCACCGCAGACACCAATAGCGCTCCATGATGTTCTGGAAATCGGCATAGGCGCCATAGGCGCTGTCGAAGGCAGAGACAATCGCGAACAAATCGGCATCCCTGGGCTTGAAGGGCGCAACCAGCGGTGCGGTCACACCGTGTCTGACGCAAGCCATGATCTGCCACTGATTGACCAGATCCGTGTAGCGTCGCAAGGGCGATGTGCTCCATGCGTACTGATCGACGCCCAGTCCCTGATGAGGTGCTGCGTGGGTGAGCATGCGCACCTGCATGCGCGCTGCCCAGCCACTGCCCGTGCCCTGGGTCCGGTAGATACCCGGCACACCCCGCTCGTGCATGAGCTTGCCCCAGCTGCTGTTGGCGAAAATCATGAGCTCAGCGACGATTTTATCGAGCGGCGCACCGCGCTTTCTGCGCGCGATGGTAACGACGTCGTCGGCGACATAAAAGTTGAAGTCGACGCGATTGTTTTGCTCAGGTCGCAGACCAAAACTCTCGCGCTTTTCCATGCGTCCGCGCTCGAGCACTTGCGCCCATTGCCAGAGCAATCCGATTTCCTGTTTGTGAGGATAGTCACCGCTGCCTTCGGCCAGCGCCTGCTCATTCACATGTTCGTCCAACTCGTTATGACGCAGATTGGCGCGAATCGGTACGCGCTCGATGATGGTCTCGGTTGACTGTACCGACCAGTCGTTCATGTCGAGCGTTGCGTACAAGGAGACTGCGGGTCGTGCATCACCCTCGGCGAGCGTGAACTGCTGCACGAGCTCATCCGGCAGCATGGTGATTTTGTCACCCGGCATATACACGGTACTCATGCGCTCGCGCGCGATCGCATCAATGGCGTCATCTCGCGCAATACCCAGAGCGGGCGCAGCAATATGAATACCGACGCGAATTTTTCCTTCACCGATCATCTGCACCGAGAACGCATCATCAATCTCGGTGGTGGTGATGTCATCAATGGAAAAGGCACTCACCTCCGCAACAGGTAGCGCCGATACCTGCGGCAAATCGATACGAGGAAAATCCGTACCGCGCGGGAAGTACTCGATCAGAAATTTTGCATCATGGACGGCTTTTACCGAAGGCATGGCGCCAACAGACAGCATCAGGCGCGCCGGTGTTGTCTGCAATTCAGCACAAGCAGCGTCGAGCGCCTTGTACTCCATGGTGTTTTTATCTGGCTTGAAGAGCAACTGACGCACCATGGGTGCCATGGCTTGCGGCAGTCGACCGGACTTGAGCTCATCGACCATACCTCCCACAAAAATGCAATATCAATGTCGCCGGCAAGCCCATTGGCGCGTGACATCATTTCAGAGGGTGAGGGGCTATCGAACTGCAGCAACACATCCCGCGCCCGCACCTTGGTGCGCTTGCCTGATGGCGTCTCCACCTGGAAGGCTTCGCCCTGCTGCGAGATCACAGCACCGACTTTGAAATCTCCGGATTCTTCAAAAAATAAATTCATTCACCACGCCACTTCAAGGAATTCTTGTTATCCGGATAGAGAGCACATACTGCCCAGTGCTCGCCTATGTCAGTCGCTGTTTTATCACGCACAGAAAGCCAGTACGTCATCAAGGTACTGGTCAAAATCGGACAGGCCATGATCACTGCCATCAATCACGCGCTGACGCGCCCCCGGGTAATGGGCGACCATCTCGCGCCAGTCCAGTACTTCATCACCCTTGGCTGCTATCAGAAAATAACGTTCCGGCTGAGTGATGCGGGCAACCACCATTGAGGCGAGCTCATCAATGTACTCAGGCAAAAATTCGAACGGTTCTTCAGAATGCCAGGCAGTTTGCAGACCCACATGTGACGCAAGAGCCCGGGCCGGGCGCACCGCCGGATTCAACAGAACCGCGCGACATCCGGTGGCCTCAGCCAGCGCAGTCGCGTAATAGCCGCCCAGCGATGAGCCAATCACGGTCAGCAAAGCCGCCGGCACATCCGACACCAGCTTGTGCGCCAACTGCATGGCCTCGCGCGGGGACGGCGGCAGTTGCGGACAGAGCAGCTGAGATGCCTGACCGCGCGCGTGCATGGCATCACTTACCCTGCGCGCTTTGGCCGATTGGGGTGACGAACGAAAGCCGTGCAGATAAAGGATCATGAAAGCCGATTCAGGGAGCGGCGCGGTTAATGCGCTGGTGCTTTCAGGGATTCGAATGCATCCAGCAGCTTCTGGTGTACGCCACCAAATCCGCCATTGCTCATGACCAGCACAAAATCGCCGGGCTTGGCTGCCGCACTGACCGCAGCGACCAATGCAGACAAATCATCGAAGACCCGCGCCTTCCCGCCCAGTGGCGAGAGCGCCGCAGCCAGATCCCAGCCCAGCGCGTCCTTGCCTTCGCCCCGAGCGCCATAGCCAAACACCAGATCCGCAGCGTTGAGGCTGTCCGGCAAAGCGTCTTTCATCGTACCGAGCTTCATGGTGTTGGAGCGCGGTTCGAGTACGGCAAGGATACGAGCTTTGCCCACTTTGTGGCGCAGACCGGCAACGGTGGTGGTGATGGCGGTTGGGTGATGCGCAAAGTCGTCGATGACGGTGACGCCATTGACCACACCACGTGTCTCCATCCGACGCTTCACATTGTCGAAATTGGCCAGTGAGGCAATCGCCTGTGATGGCGGCACGCCCGTATGACGTGCCGCGGCAATCGCCGCGACGGCATTCCAGCGATTGTGCTCACCACTGAGCGACCAGCTCACCGTGCCTTGCAACTGTTCCTGAAAAAGCACATCAAACCGGCCGTCCGGATAATCGATCATGCCCCAGGCACCGTGATCGTTTGCGCCGCCGCCAAACCATTCGGTTTCGCTCCAGCAGCCCCGCTCGATCACCCGACGCAGCGAGGCTTCACGACCGTTCACAATCAGACGCCCGATCGCGGGCACCGTGCGCACCAGATGATGAAACTGCGTTTCAATCGCAGCCAGATCGGCAAAAATATCGGCATGATCGTACTCAAGGTTATTGAGTATCGCCGTGCGAGGGCGGTAATGGACAAATTTGCTGCGCTTGTCGAAGAAGGCGGTGTCGTATTCATCCGCTTCGATGACGAAGAACGGGGTACCGCCTTGGGCACCCAGACGCGCCGACACGCCAAAATTAAGTGGCACACCACCGATCAGAAACCCCGGCTGGTAACCCGCCTGCTCGAGTATCCAGGCCAGCATGGATGCCGTCGTGGTCTTGCCGTGGGTGCCGGCGACGGCCAGCACCCATTTGTCATGCAAAATGTGTTCGCCTATCCACTGCGGTCCGGAGATGTAGGGCAAACCACGGTTCATGATCGCTTCCATCAAGGGGTTGCCGCGTGAGACAACATTACCAATGACATAGAGATCGGGCTGCAAACTCAGTTGGTGCGGACCAAACCCCTCAATGAGTTCGATCCCTTGCGCGCGCAATTGCGTGCTCATCGGCGGATAGACATTGGCATCGCAACCGGTGACTTTATGCCCGGCTGCTTTCGCCAGCACGGCCAGCCCACCCATGAAAGTGCCGCAAATGCCAAGAATGTGGATATGCATATAGAATCGCGTCGAAGAATCTTCGGAATTCTACCTGACGCGCGCACGATGGAAATGGTGATCGGCATGCGCCTTTGTACTCAATTGACTGGGGGCAGCGTCTGGTGTCAGCGCCCGCTCCCTCATCCTGGCCTTGCTTTCCATGAATATCAATTATCCAAGTGATGCCGAGTTGCTGCGAGCCGAAATCGCTGCCGCTGCGGCGCGCATGATTGCAGAAGATGGCGCGGACTACGGCACGGCCAAGCGCAAAGCGGCCCGACTGATCCTCGGTAATCAACGCGTGCGCGGTGATGTACTCCCGGACAATGCACAGATCGAGGCAGAGGTTCGCGACTATCAGGCCTTGTTTCAAGGCGACGAACAAAGCGCGCGCTTGTTACACTTGCGCCGCCTGGCGCTTGAGGTCATGGAAAGATTTCAGGCGTTTGCCCCCTACCTCACGGGCGCCGTCCTGAATGGCACGGCCAGCGAACATTCGGATATCCATTTGCAGCTGTTTGCCGAAAGCAGCAAAGATGTGGCGGTTTTTTTACTGAATGCCGATATGGACTATGAAGTATCGGAAACACCGCATTTTCGCCGCCCGGATCGCAGCGTGGAAACCCTGTCTTTTTTCTGGAAGCACGAAGTTGTTCATCTGACCATCTATGACCCGGATGATTTGCGCGGCGGTGCGAGAACCAGCAGCGGCAAACGTATCGAGCGCGCCGACATCGCGGCGTTGAAGATTTTACTGACCGAAAAAGAACGTGATGACTAAATCCAAATTACTGACATTTGCCGCCATCGCCATTGTTTTTACTGCGATTGGTATTTATGTTGGCGTAAAACGCCTTAATCCGGCTCCCGCAGAAAATACCGCCGTGGCAGCCCTCATGCAGAGCAGCTTGCCGGACACGAAAAATCAGCCGCGCGCCTTGGCCGAGTGGAAAGGCAAAACCCTGCTCGTTAATTTTTGGGCAACCTGGTGCCCACCCTGCGTGGCAGAAATGCCGGAACTGGTTGAGTTACAAGCCGACATGGCGGGGCGCAATGTTCAAATTATCGGCATCGGTATCGATTCACCCTCTAACATCCAGCAATTTTCAGAAAAACTGCAAATCAGCTACCCCCTGCTGGTGGCGGGCATGCAAGGCACCGAGCTGTCCCGGCAATTTGGCAATCAGGCCGGCGGACTGCCTTTCACGGTGCTGATCGGGCCGGACGGGCAGATCCGCCAAACCTATCTTGGCCGTCTGGATATGAAAAAAGTACGCGCCGACTTGGCTTCGCTATAGATCCGATAAGCGTTTCCGCTTGCCATCCTGCTGCATTTTGCAGCAAAATGCAGCCTTCTTCGTCAATTCAAGGCCTATCTTCATGGCAACAAGCTTGCTTATGGCTAATGGTCCCAACCTGAATCTGCTCGGCACTCGTGAGCCCGAGGTATATGGATCGACGACGCTGGCAGAAATCGAGCAGCTGGCAAGCGCCCAGGCCCAAGCGGCGGGGGCGACGTTGCACTGCTTCCAAAGCAATCATGAAGGTGAGTTGATCGATCGTATCCATGCAGCAAAAAAAGACGGGGTGCAAGCCATCATCATCAACCCCGGCGCGCTCACGCACACGAGCGTGGCGTTACGTGATGCACTGGCCGGGGTAGCGATCCCGTTTGTCGAGATACATATTTCAAACATATATCGCCGGGAAAGCTTTCGGCACCACTCCTATCTGTCCGATCTCGCGGCCGGCGTGATTTGTGGCTTGGGAACGGATGGCTACCGGATTGCCATCGAATTTGCAGTTAAAAAACTTTAAGTTGCGGCGATAATCGCCAAACTTCATTTTCTCGTATTCCGCTAAGCTTTCTGGATTCACGGGAATTTTCATTAACTTCGCAGGCAGAACTTCAATGGATTTAAGAAAACTCAAGACCCTGATCGACCTGGTGGCCGAGTCCGATATCTCGGAACTGGAAGTCACCGAAGGGGAAAGCAAAGTCAGGATCGTGAAATCCGGCGCACCTGCTGCCCAGAGTCAGGTCGTCATGATGCAACCTCAGGCGGCGCAGCCCACACCGTCGGTCGGCATGGTGGCGCCAGCGCCGCAGGCCGCTGCCGCAGAAGCTGCCCCGGCCGAGCCGACTGGCCACGTCGTCAAGTCACCCATGGTCGGCACCTTCTATCGCTCCTCCGCACCGGGCTCAGCGCCCTTCGTGGAGATAGGCTCGGTGGTCAAGGAGGGCGACACCGTGTGCATCATCGAAGCCATGAAACTGCTCAATGAAATCGACGCTGATGCCAGCGGCACCATACGTCAGGTTCTGGTCGAAAACGGACAAGCGGTCGAATTCGGCCAGCCTCTGTTCATTATTGGTTAATTTCGCAAAGCGCGAGACCGTCAGAGGCGCACTCCGGTCCTGACACTCGCGCGCTGAGGGTATTTGTCCACCTATGTTTGAAAAAATTCTTATCGCCAACCGGGGCGAAATTGCTTTGCGCATACAACGTGCGTGCCGCGAAATGGGCATCAAGACCGTGGTTGTTCACTCCGAGGCCGACCGCGAAGCCAAATACGTGAAGCTGGCCGATGAGTCGGTGTGTATCGGCCCGGCAGCATCGGCCCAAAGCTACTTGTCCATGCCGGCCATCATCAGCGCTGCTGAAGTGACCGATGCCGAAGCCATTCATCCGGGGTATGGTTTCTTGTCCGAGAATGCCGACTTCGCCGAGCGCGTGGAGCAGTCGGGATTTGTCTTCATTGGTCCGCGCTCGGATTCGATACGCCTGATGGGCGACAAGGTCTCGGCCAAACAAGCGATGATCAAAACCGGTGTGCCTTGCGTGCCGGGCTC
>JAJTGC010000029.1 GCA_021298975.1 Oxalobacteraceae bacterium | reverse complement strand
GCAGTCGGGATTTGTCTTCATTGGTCCGCGCTCGGATTCGATACGCCTGATGGGCGACAAGGTCTCGGCCAAACAAGCGATGATCAAAACCGGTGTGCCTTGCGTGCCGGGCTCCGAGGGCGCTTTACCGGATGATCCGAAAATCATCATTCAGACCGCGCGAAAAGTCGGCTACCCGGTCATCATCAAGGCAGCCGGCGGTGGCGGCGGTCGCGGTATGCGCGTGGTGCACACCGAAGCCGCGCTGCTCAATGCGGTGACGATGACGAAAACAGAAGCCGGCGCTGCATTCAGCAACCCCGAAGTCTATATGGAGAAGTATCTGGAGAATCCGCGCCACGTGGAGATACAGATACTGGCCGATGAGTTCAAGAACGCCATCTGGCTGGGCGAGCGCGACTGCTCCATGCAGCGCCGCCATCAGAAGGTGATCGAGGAAGCGCCGGCGCCCGGCATTCCCCGCAAGCTGATTGAAAAAATCGGTGACCGCTGCGCAGAGGCCTGCCGCAAGATCGGCTACCGGGGCGCGGGCACGTTCGAATTTTTGTATGAGGCAGGCGAGTTCTATTTCATTGAAATGAATACTCGTATTCAAGTCGAGCACCCGGTGACGGAAATGGTGACCGGTATTGACCTCGTACAAGAACAAATTCGCATCGCCGCTGGCGAAAAACTGCGCTACAAGCAACGCGACATTGTGCTCAAAGGGCATGCGATCGAATGCCGCATCAATGCAGAAGATCCGTACAAGTTCACCCCCTCGCCCGGGCGCATTCAGTCCTGGCACGCGCCCGGCGGCCCAGGTATCCGGGTAGATTCCCATGCCTATGCCGGTTATTACGTACCACCGCACTATGATTCGATGGTGGGCAAGGTGATTGCCTATGGTGCGACCCGCGATCAGGCGATCAAGCGCATGCAGATTGCCCTCTCCGAAATGGTCGTTGAAGGCATACTGACGAACATTCCTCTGCATCGCGAGCTGATGGTGGATGCTCGCTTTGCCGAGGGTGGCACGAATATTCATTATCTCGAACAAAAACTCGCCAACAAAAAATAAGCGGTCATCATGAGCTGGACCGAGATCGTCCTGGAAGTACCGCGTGATCAGACCGAGCAGGTATCGGATGCACTGATCGACGCTGGCGCACTCTCTGTCTCCGTCGAGGACGCTGATGAGGGCACCGAGGCGGAGCGACCGTTGTTCGGCGAACCCGGCATGGAGCCAGCGGAGCATGCGTGGGAACACAGTCGCGTCGTCGCGCTGGCAGCAGCAAGTGCAGATTGCGCAGCAATCGTGCGCAATGCCTGCCTGCTGTGCGAGATCGCTGAACCGCTGGCATTTTCATTGCGCGAAGTGGCGGAACAGGACTGGGTCCGGCTGACGCAGTCCCAGTTTGAACCTATACACATCGGACGTCGCATCTGGGTTGTGCCCAGCTGGCATGATGCGCCCGAGCCCGACGCTCTGGTGCTCGAACTGGATCCCGGCCTGGCTTTTGGCACCGGCAGTCATCCGACGACGCGACTTTGCATGGAATGGCTGGAGTCGCATGCCCCGGCAGGAAAAACGATGCTGGATTACGGTTGCGGCTCAGGCATACTGGCGATGCTGGGCAAAAAACTCGGTCTCGTTTCTGTCGATGGTATCGACATTGACAAACAAGCAATTGCGTCCGCCCATGACAACGCAGAGCGCAATCACTGCGAGATCGCTTTTTTTCTACCAGAAGATTTCAAGGCGGCTCGATCGACCACCCGTTATGACCTTGTTATGGCCAATATTCTCTCCAGTCCACTGAAACTGATGGCACCCATGCTGTGCGGCCGCGTGGCCAGCGGCGGCGCCTTGGTACTTTCTGGTGTTCTGGCGCGTCAGGCCGATGAAGTCATTGCCAGCTACGCGCCGTTCATCTCCCTGTCCGTATGGGCTGAACTTGATGGCTGGGTCGCGCTGGCCGGCCACCGTCCTGACTGACTTGCGCTTCATGCCCACTGCACTCGCCACCCGCTGCCCTCACTGTCATACGTACTTCCGCGTGACGCCGCAACAACTGGCGCTGCGTGACGGCATGGTGCGCTGTGGCGCCTGCCGAGAAGTCTTCAATGGCGAGGTCTATGTCGTCGAGCGTACAGCACTGACAGAAACGACCGCGGCAAGAGAAACAACAGAGAAGACAGAAAAGACGGCAAGCGCTCACATTGAAGACGAGACGACGGGTCGCATGACGCTGATTGAATTTGGATCTCTGCGGGCGACCGCAGCACCGAGCGAAGCCAGCATGCAGGAAGAACTTGATGCGCTGTCCAAGGCCATCGCCGAGTTGCAGAGCAAACCGTGGAGCCAACCGGCCGCAGGCGAGTTCTCGCATGCCGATGCCGATGATGATGACGAAGCCACTGAAACGCCTGCACCCGGATTTGTTCATGCAGCGCGACAGCGTGAACGGACGAGCCGTGTTTGGACAATCCTGCTCGTGATGGGTATTCCGTTGTTGCTGGGCGCTTTAACCGCGCAGCTGGGCTATCTGTTCCGCGATGAAATTGCCGCGCGCTCACCCGAAGCGGCACGTTACATGCGTGCCGCCTGCCGCCGCATCGGGTGCACGATTACGCTGCCCGCCCAGATCGATGCCTTGTCCATCGAGTCACGCCAACTACAAACGCTGCCGGAACAGGACAATCATTTCGAGCTGGTGATGCTGATACGCAATATCGGCACCACCAGCCAAGCCTGGCCAGCGCTGGATCTTCAGCTGAACGACGCAGCAGGGCAAGCCGAGATCCGTAAAATCTTCAGGCCGTCCGACTTCCTGAAAGCCAGCGAGGTCCGCGCAGGCATACCCGCTGCCTCGGAGCGCGAAGTGCGTCTGCGCTTTGAACTCAGCGGCAATCCCGCCCACGGTTTCAACATCCGCATTTTTTACCCCTGATTTCCTACTCCAGAGACCCGGGCCATCGGCTCACATAACAACATCACTCATATGACTTCACTGATTTGCGGCTCACTCGCGTTTGATACCATCATGTCCTTTCACGGACGCTTTTCCGAAGCTCTGCTGGCCGATCAGCTTCACAAGATCAATGTCGCATTTCTGGTGCCCGGCATACGGCGCGAGTATGGCGGCTGCGCGGGCAATATCGCTTACAACCTGCAGCTACTCGGCGGCGATCCACTGATCATGGCCACGATCGGGCAGGACGGCGCGCCTTATCTTGAACGCCTGAAAAAGCAGGGTATCAGCACGCGCTGCATACGCAGCTTTGATGACGCTTATACAGCGCAAGCCTTCATCACCACCGATGCAGACAATAATCAAATCACGGCATTTCATCCCGGCGCGATGGGGAATTCCCATCACAACAAAATCAGCGAAGCAGGCGATGTCAAGCTGGCCATCGTCGCACCCGACGGTCGCGATGGCATGATCGAACACGCGCGCGACTGCGCGGCGGCGAAAATTCCTTTCATTTTCGATCCAGGTCAGGGTCTGCCCATGTTCAGCGGGCCCGAACTGATTGACTTCATCGAACTGGCGACCTATGTCGCAGTCAATGACTACGAAGCTGAATTACTGACCGAGCGCACCGGTCTTTCGCTGCCTGAAATCTCCGAGCGCGTGTCTGCACTGGTGGTCACGCGAGGTGAGCAAGGTGCAGAAATTTTCACCGCCGACGGTCGCTTTGATATTCCCGTCGTGGGCGTTGATCAGGTGGTTGATCCTACCGGCTGCGGCGATGCATTCCGCGCCGGTATGCTGTTTGGCCTGACACGTGGGATGGACTGGATGACGATAGGGCGACTGGCTTCATTGATGGGCGCGATCAAGATAACCAGTCAGGGCGGTCAAAATCATGCCCCGACACGGGCCGCAATCGAAGATCACTTCCATAAAGAATTTGGCTACCGATTCTGAACGTACGCCCAGGCTGACGGCGTTCAGCTTCGGGCAGATATCTGCTCTGGCGTCGCAGGAAAAGCCTCAGCGCAATCGTGTCAAAGCAGTAGCGCGCCTGCTTCTTCCACCGACAGCGTAGTGTCGATGTCGAGCAGTTTCTGCCGATTCGTTTGTCCGCGCACGATACGCACATCACGCTGTCGGATACCCAGTTTTCCCGCGACGAAGGCGATCAGGGCGGCATTGGCTTTGCCATCGACGGGCGGCGCATGAAGTCTTATCTTCAGCGCGCCGCCAATCTCTCCGATCACTGTCGAGACACGCGCACCCGGTTGCACATGCACGGCCATGCGCAGTATCCCGGGATGCCGGTGACACCAGGCATGCGACATTACAAGCTGTAGATCAGATTATCTGCAAGAAAAACGGCAATGCGCAGAATAAGAAACGCAACCAGCGGTGAGAGATCAACACCACCAATGGGTGGAATGAAGCGTCGCAACGGTCGCATCAGGGGTTCATTCATCGCGCGCACCATCGGTGCGAGTGGCGCATGAGGATTGACCCAGCTGAAAATCACTTCAACGAAAAGCAGGATGATCAAGCCATAAAGTATCCAGTGGACCAGCGAGAGCGTGGATAGCAAAAGCCATGGCTCGACGGCAAACACCGACCGTACCGCCAGTTCCAGCGCAATCGATAACAGGGCAACCAGACCGGCGCCCACCAGACTGGCCCAGTCATACCCGCCCAAGCCCGGCAGGACACGTCGCAGAGGCAAAACCAGCCAGTCCGTCAGTCGAAACATGAACTGACCCAGCGACATTGGTGGCCGAACGCGAACCGCCTGCATCCAGAATCGCAAGAGCAGCAAGGCGGCCAACAGTGTGGCGATGGTGTCGACGATCAGATTGAAAATACTGTAAACCAAGGCTTACCTCAAAGACTTACTCGTGATGAGCGAGAGAAAAAACCGCTGCAGACATGACATCTGCAGCGGGATTTTGCCCAAAAGCAGTCAGGCTTTCCAACAGCACTCGCTCAGGGACGAATGCCGGTCGGGAATGGCCAGGCCGCTGCAGGACTGAGCACGGTCTTGATCGCCGGTGCCGGTGCTGCCGCTGGCGCCACTGAGACGACTGGCGCCAATTTCTTGGCGACTGCCGGCTTCTTCGCGACTGCTGGCTTCTTCGCGGCTACGGGCTTCTTGGTGACTGCGGGCTTCTTGGCGACTGCGGCCTTTTTTGGCGCAGGCTTAGGGGCCGCCGCCTTTTTGGGCGCAGCTTTTTTAGGCGCCGCCTTTTTCACCGCAGCCTTTTTAGCCACTGGCTTTTTTGCTGCTTTCTTGGCGACCTTTTTAGCCGCTGGCTTTTTCTTCGCGACGGCTTTCTTGGCTACGACCTTCTTCGTCGCTTTCTTTACTGCTTTTTTTGCTGCCTTCTTGACTACCGTTTTTTTCTTCGCGGCGGCTTTTTTGGCAGCTGGCTTCTTCTTCGCTACCACCTTTTTGGCGACTTTTTTGGTCGCTTTTTTGGCTACTTTTTTCGCGGCCGGCTTCTTCTTGGCAGCGATTTTTTTAGCGGCGGGCTTCTTCTTGGCGACTACTTTTTTGATCGCGACCTTCTTGGCGACCGGCTTCTTCTTTGCAGCCGGCTTCTTCTTGGCTGCAGTTTTCTTCTTTGCTGTTGCCATTGCTTTCTCCTTCGTGTGATCACATATCACTGGGTACAAGTTGGAAACCCGTCTGGCACCATGAAGGCCCAAGCGGATTATTCATCGGCACAAACAAAAATTTGTTTGCGCTAATGAATTCGGCACCAGCTGAACTGCTGCATCTCCTCGTTAATGCAGCACTTCAGCCAATTTGTCCGCCGACACACCGCCGGCCAGAACAAAAAAAACGCCGGCAAGCTGGCCGGCGTCGGAATCATTTTGCAGAAAGACTAACTCTTTTTTCGAAGAATACGCTGCCTGGCCCGGAAGCTTCAGGCTCGTCAATGCATTAAAAAAAGTTTCATAAGCTCGCGTACTGTCCATTCAGCCCGGATGCCGCCTTTCATTGCTCAAGCTGCTTTACCGAGCCTTCCCCAAAGCGCCTGCCATCGCATGCGGTTTGGGGAAGGCTCCCAAAATCGACGGGCGAACCTGACTGGCCCGCCCTGTTTAACCCTCGGTCTACGCTTACTCCCAGTTGAGCGCGCCGCCGGTCTGGTACTCGATAACCCGGGTCTCGAAGAAATTACGCTCTTTCTTCAAGTCGATCATCTCGCTCATCCACGGGAAAGGATTCTCTTCCTGCGGGAACATGGCATCCAGTCCGATCTGCTGCGCCCGGCGATTCGCGATGAAACGAAGGTAACCCTTGAACATCGATGCATTGAGACCGAGTACACCTCGCGGCATTGTATCCTCAGCGTAGCGATATTCCAACTCCACTGCTTGCAAAAACAACGTCTTGATCTCTTCCTTGAAGACTGGCGTCCACAAATGGGGATTCTCGAGCTTGATGGTGTTGATCAGATCGATACCGAAATTACAGTGCATGGACTCGTCACGCAAGATGTACTGGTACTGCTCGGCGGCGCCCATCATCTTGTTCTGACGACCCAGCGCCAGAATCTGAGTGAAGCCAACGTAGAAGAACAGACCTTCCATCAGACAGGCGAAGACAATCAGCGACTTGAGCAGCGTCTGGTCAGTTTCGGTTGTACCGGTCTGGAATTCCGGGTTGGTCAGTGTCTCGATGAAGGGGATGAGGAACTGATCCTTGTCGCGGATCGAAGTGACTTCGTTATAGGCATTGAAGATTTCCGACTCATCCAGACCCAGCGACTCGACGATGTACTGATAGGCATGGGTATGAATCGCCTCTTCGAACGCCTGACGCAGCAGATACTGACGGCACTCGGGCGCCGTGATGTGGCGATAAGTGCCCAGCACGATATTGTTGGCTGCCAGTGAATCGGCGGTGACGAAAAAGCCCAGATTACGCTTGACCAGACGGCGCTCGTCATCGGTCAGGCCATTGGGGTTCTTCCACAGCTCAATGTCGCGCTGCATATTGATTTCCTGCGGCATCCAGTGGTTCGCACAACCGGCCAGGTATTTGTCCCATGCCCATTTGTACTTGAATGGCACGAGCTGATTGACGTCGGTTTTGCCATTGATGATGCGCTTGTCTACCGCATTGACACGACCATGGGTGTCGCCAGTCTTTTCGGGACGCGCGAGTATGCCTGGATTCAGTGCCACATCGGCTTGGAAGACCGAACCGGACGTACCGGTCGGCACAGCCTGCAGTTGCGGACGTGCCTGCGGTGGTCGGGTTGCGGGTGCTGCGGTTTCTTCTTCCCAGGAGAGCATGGTGTTTTTTCCTCAGTTACTTATAGGGGGTTCATCGTTACAGCATAGTCCGGGTGGGTACTGCCGGCTTGATCGGTGTCCTGATCAATGCAAACCGGCAGCAGCTTACTGACAAGCCTCGCACTCTTCGAATCCGGGATCGCCGGGTCGCAGCACGCAGGCGGGGCCATCAGCCTCCGCTGCCACGCCTGCTGTCGCTGGCATATCAGAGGAGACGGCGTTCAGTGCGCCCGCCTTTGACGTCGACTTCTCCGAGTGTGTGGCACCGATGGTTCGCAGGTAGTAGGTGGTCTTCAGGCCGCGTAACCAGGCCAGCTTGTAAGTTTCATCGAGCTTCTTGCCAGACGCACCCGCCATGTAGATGTTCAGGGACTGCGCCTGATCAATCCACTTTTGACGACGCGATGCAGCTTCGACCAGCCAGCTTGGATCGACTTCGAAGGCCGTCGCGTAAAGCTCGCGCAGATCCTGAGGAATGCGGTCGATGCGCGCCAGACTGCCGTCAAAGTATTTCAGATCAGCGATCATGACTTCATCCCACAGGCCACGTGCCTTCAGGTCGCGCACCAGATGCTCATTGATTTCGGTGAATTCGCCGGACAGGTTCGATTTCACATACAAATTCTGGTAAGTCGGCTCGATGCAAGCAGACACCCCAATGATATTGGAAATCGTCGCCGTCGGTGCGATCGCCACGCAGTTGGAGTTGCGCATGCCGTGCGTCTTGATGCGATCGCGCAGCTTGCTCCAATCCAGCGTTTCGGTCGTGTCGACTTCGAGATAACCACCGCGCTCTTCAGCCAGCAGCTTGAGCGAATCCTGCGGCAAGATGCCACGATCCCACAAGGACCCGCGGTACGAACTGTAGGTACCACGCTCTTCGGCAAGCTCGGTGGAAGCCAGATAGGCGTAATAGCAGACCGCCTCCATCGAGCGGTCGGCGAACTCAACCGCGTCTTTGGACGCATAGGGTATGCGCATCATGTGCAGGCAATCCTGGAAGCCCATGATGCCCATACCCACCGGGCGGTGACGCAGGTTCGAATCACGCGCCTTTTTCACGGCGTAGTAGTTGATGTCGATGACGTTATCGAGCATGCGCATGGCCGTGTTGATGGTTTTCTGCAGCTTGTCGTGATCGAGCTTGCCATCCTTCATGTGCGCCGGCAAATTGACAGAGCCCAGATTGCAGACCGCGATTTCGGAATCGTTGGTGTTCAGCGTAATTTCAGTGCACAAGTTGGAGCTGTGAACCACACCCACATGTTGCTGGGGCGAGCGGATGTTGCAAGGGTCCTTGAAGGTGATCCAGGGATGACCGGTCTCGAACAACATCGAGAGCATCTTGCGCCACAAGTCCAGCGCCTCGATTTTCTTGAACAGCTTCATTTCGCCGGAAGCGCATTTGGCTTCGTAGCCAAGGTAGGCTTGCTCGAAGTCTTTACCAAATTTGTCGTGCAGATCCTTGACATCCGACGGCGAGAACAAGGTCCAGCTGCCTTTTTCCATCACGCGCTTCATGAACAGGTCGGGAATCCAATTCGCCGTGTTCATGTCATGCGTACGGCGGCGATCATCACCGGTATTTTTGCGCAGATCGAGAAACTCCTCGACATCCATGTGCCAGGTCTCGAGGTAAGCGCAGACAGCGCCTTTGCGCTTGCCGCCCTGATTGACCGCAACCGCAGTGTCATTCACCACTTTGAGGAAGGGTACGACACCCTGCGATTTGCCATTGGTGCCCTTGATGTGCGCACCCAGCGATCGCACTGGTGTCCAGTCGTTGCCCAGACCGCCGGCGTACTTGGCCAGCAGCGCATTTTCCTTGATGGCGTCGTAAATACCCTCCAGATCATCCGATACCGTCGTCAAGTAGCAAGATGAGAGCTGCGAGCGCTGGGTGCCGGAGTTGAACAGGGTCGGTGTCGAGCTCATGAAATCGAAGGTCGACAGCAGATTGTAGAACTCGATCGCGCGCGCTTCGCGGTTGACCTCATTGAGTGCCAGGCCCATCGCCACGCGCATGTAGAACGCTTGTGGCATTTCGATGCGTCTGCCCTGAATATGCAGGAAATAGCGGTCATACAGCGTTTGCAAACCGAGATAACCAAATTGCAGGTCACGATCCGCCACCAGTGCGTCGGCGAGCTTTTTCAGATCGAATTGCGCGAGCTTTTCATCGAGCAGATCGGCTTCGATACCTTTTTTGATAAATCTCGGGAAATAGTCAAGGTAGTGCTGGGCCGCATCGCCCTGCGCCACTTCCTGACCAAACACTTCTTTCCGGATGGTGTGCATCAACAAACGCGCAGTGACCTGGCTGTAGGCCGGGTCTTTTTCCATCAGCACGCGCGCTGCCAAAATGGCTGATTTGTACAGCTCTTCAACGGGCACGCCGTCGTACAAATTGCGCACGGTCTCATGCAGGATCGCGTCCGCGTCTGCGTACTGTTCCAACCCTATGCAGGCCGCGGTAATCATGGCCTTGAGCTTGTTCATGTCAAGCGCGACGCGCTGACCCTCGACCACGATCTGGATGATTGATTCACGGGCTGGCGAAGGCTTGTTCGCCTGTTGCTGCGCACGCTCCTCCATGCGCTTGGCACGATAAAGAACATAGGCGCGAGCGACATCATGCTCACCCGAACGCATCAGCGCGAGTTCGACCTGATCCTGCACATCTTCAATATGGAACGTGCCGCCCGCTGGCTGCCGACGCATCAGCGTCGACACGACACCCGCTGTCAATTGTTCGACTAACTCACGCACGCGCGCTGACGCCGCACCCTGACCGCCATTCACGGCCAGAAATGCCTTGGTCATGGCAATCGAAATCTTGGATGGCTCAAAACCCACCACCGCGCCGTTGCGACGGATGACCATGTAATCGTGCAGCGGCGCAGTCGCGCCGGGAGACGAGGGTGCGAGCGCCGAGACGGCGGGTGCGCCACTGATGTTGCCTGTGGACTTTGCTGAAATTTCCTGACTGGTCTGCACTGCGCCTCCCCAAATGGTCATGCCGCGGGCGTTACTGCCCTGTTGTCTCTGTTTTGCCGAACAAACGCCGGCACCATGATTTCTACTCACCGGCTTACGCGCCGTACGCTGCATTGCGCAGACACACCGATAGATTTGCTGCTGATGGGCCCTGGCCAAGCCCCACATTCATCAAGGTGTTTACACCTTTTGAAACGCTTCGCCCATTGTGTGGGCTGGTTTAACCTGGTCAGTTCAATTGAATTGGTGAAAACACTAGATCTAGTAGATTTCGCGTTCACAGGCACTAATTCTAGTGCTCGACTGCTTAACTTGCAACCGATTTTTACGCTTGGAAACTCAGCGCAAAGACAGTTTTTGTGTCAGAAAACCTTCGAACAAGTGGCGTTGTCATTTCGGTTTGGTAGCGAGCCCAGTCAAAATGCGGGCCTGGGTCAGTTTTACGGCCCGGCGCAATATGTTCATGCCCGGTGACATGGGTCAACGGATGCGCAATAAACAACGCTTTTGTGAGCGCAACGAGGGTCGCATATTGCACATCGCAAAATGGCGTGTGGTCATCGCCCTCCAATTCAATGCCAATCGAGAAATCGTTACACCGCTCGCGGTCATCAAAAGTTGACACGCCGGCGTGCCACGCACGGTTGTGCGTGCTCACAAATTGGCTTGCACTGCCATCGCGCCGGATCAAAAAATGGGCCGACACGCGCACACCGTCGAGTTGGGCGAAATACGGATGCGCCTGGCAATCAAGCTGATTGGTAAACAGCGCCTCGATGTAATCGCCACCAAACTCGCCCGGCGGCAAGCTGATGTTGTGAATCACGAGCAGGTCAATCGCCACTTGCGGCGGGCGAGCGTCGCAATTCGGGCTGCGCATCTGGCGGATTTCCCGACACCAGCCGGCATCGTCCATCGAAAAACAAAATTCAGTCGGCGTCATGAATCGTCAGTCGCTGCATACGGTAACGTAGTTGTCGTAAGCTTATCCCAAGAAGCGATGCCGCGCGGGTTCGATTGAAGCGTGACTGCCGCAGTGCGCGCCGGATCAGCTCTCGCTCGATACCGGCCAGGTGCGCCGGAAGGCACATCGGAAGTAAAACCTTGTTGACCGAATCTGCGTTCGGGCGGGACATCATGTCGCTGCTTGAGGCGACGTCGATTGACTCGGGTGGGGTGAGACTCTCGAAATTCAAATCCTCCGGCTCAATGACGGCGCCGGCAGAAAACGCCAGCGCCCGCTCCAGCACATTTTCAAGCTCGCGCACATTTCCGGGAAAATCATAAGCGACGAGCTGCTCCATCGCCGCCTCGCTGATCAACGGCTTGCCGCCGTCGACCCGAAGTCGCATCAGAATCGCCTCACACAATAAAGGAATATCCTCCCGTCGCGCACGCAGCGGCGGCAAGGACAGGGAAATCACTTGAAGGCGAAAGTACAAATCCTGACGAAAGCGGCCACGCTCGACGACCGAGGCAAGATTCTGATGCGTGGCCGACAAAATCCGCACATCAATCGCGTCCTCACGCTGCGCTCCCAGCTTGCGCACGCGCCGCTCTTGAATCGCACGCAGCAGTTTCACTTGCATGGACAGCGGCAGCTCCGAGACCTCATCCAGAAATAACGTGCCTCGGTGCGCCGCATGAAAAAAGCCCTGACGCTCCTCGCTGGCACCTGTAAAAGCGCCGCGGCGGTAGCCGAAAAATTCGGCCTCCATCAGATTTTCAGGAATGGCGCCGCAATTGACGGCAATGAACGGCTGACTGGCGCGCGGGCTGTGGGTGTGAATATCGCGCGCTGCAAGCTCCTTGCCGCTGCCCGACTCGCCATAGATCGCCACAGAGGCGGTGCCACGTGCAAGTTTGCGTATGCGCTCCCGCACTTCCTGCATGGCGCGTGACTCACCCAGAAGACGAAATGCGATGGAAGAGACAGCGTCGGAAGCAGAGACCATGGCGAATGCCAGAAACGGGACGCACTAGGGTAAAACATCTCGAGAAATACGGCTGCATGATCGGTGCAAAACACCACACTGCCTCTGTGTATTCGGCAAGACAACAAACTATCGGAGGGAAGTAAAGAAAACGCTGAGCCGGATCCAGCCTATGTCTTGCTATGCAGACCTTGGTGCTCTTCGCTGCAAAAAGTGATGGCACCGGCAACGTGGACTGCTTCCGAGTGGGGCAGATGAACGCCGCAATGCGCGCACTTGACCATGGTTTCGGCGGCTTCGTCGCTGGCTGAGCTCGAGGCTGAGGGGGTGGATTCCGTCGATGAAGCTGACCCAGCGGAAGATCGCCTTGAAACGATGTACCAGCGCCAGGCCAGATAAATGATTACTGCCCAAATGAGATATTTCACGCCAGACCCCTGTGCAACACGACCTCCATGACGAAGCGGCTGCCGACATAGGCGAGTAATAGTGTTGCGAAGCCTGTGAGCGTAAATGAAAGCGCTGTCTTGCCCCGCCATCCGCGCCACTGACGACCTGCCAGCAGCGCGCCGAACAACAACCAGGAAAGCAGGGTGAACAATGTCTTGTGTTCAAGGCGGAAAGGCTTGCCAAAGACCGCCTCGGAAAAGAACACGCCGGAGACCACGGTCAGCGTCAACAAAACAAAACCGAAACTGATCAACCTGAACAGCACCCGCTCCATGGTCAGCAGTGCCGGCAGACGGTCAATGGTCAGCGCGAACCAGCCCCGCTGAGCCGCCACTGCAGGGAGCGCATGCAGACGAGACTCCTGCATTGCCATCAACACCGCATGAAAGGCCGCAATGGTCAGCGAACCATACGCCAGCGTCGACAAGGCCACATGCCATGCAAACCAGAGCGACTTGCCCGCCAGAGGAATCTCCGATCCCGGAAAAAATGCTGGGAGCACAATCACAATCGCCGCAATCGGCAGCACCAGACGGCGCAACCCATCAACCGACAGATTACGGTTTTCTATCCAGTAGGCCGCCACGGTCATCCACAGCGCCGCTGAGAGCATCACGGCAAAGCCGAGGCGGAGATAGTCGGGTGTAATGACGATGCTGGCCAACGCTGCACCATGCAATAACCAGCCCACCGCCGTGCCCAGCGTGATGAAACGGCGCTGCTGCTCGGGCAATAACGAGCAGATGATGTAGAGCAAACCGGCTGCGTGAATAAAGAAAATTTGCATAAACAAAGTGTACACCATGGCTGTGCCGCAAAAGCTCGGCAAGACCGCCGCGGAACCCAGCCGCGCTTCAGGGCGAACCGGTGCGGCGGTGTGACCCGGGGCAGGCGAACAATCAAGGGCTGGGTGCCATTTTTTCAAGCGCAAAAATTTGCCGGCTTATTGAACCGGCGCTTGCCGGGAGCGCGCTTCGGGTAAAATCCATGCGTGACTTTTCTCGCCGCGCGCCCCTTTCCGCCCTCTCTTTTCTGATCCGCATTCAAGACACCTCATGCTCGATAACCTGACTCAAAGACTGGCTAAAGTCGTCAAGACCATGCGTGGCGAAGCACGGCTGACCGAATCGAATACAGCCGACATGCTGCGCGAAGTTCGCCTTGCGCTACTCGAAGCAGACGTTGCTCTGCCGGCCGTGCGTGATTTTATTGCGCGCGTGAAGGAAAAAGCGCTGGGCGAGCAAGTGGTGGGATCACTTACGCCAGGACAGGCGCTGGTAGGTGTGGTGCACGACGAGCTGGCCAGTCTGATGGGCGCCGATCTCGGCCCGGAGGCAAGTCAGCTGTCATTTGCCACACAGCCGCCGGCCATCATTCTGATGGCTGGCTTGCAGGGCGCCGGCAAAACTACGACGGTTGGCAAGCTCGCCAAGTATTTGCAGGAACAGAAAAAGAAAAAAGTACTGACCGTCTCCGCTGACGTTTATCGTCCTGCGGCCATCGGGCAGCTGCAAACGGTCACGAGCCAGGTTGGTGCGGATTTCTTTCCTTCCAGCCCCACCGACAAGCCCGTCGATATTGCATTGGCTGCCCTCGATTATGCGAAAAAGCACCATCACGATGTACTCATCATCGATACCGCTGGTCGTCTGGGTATCGATGAGGCGATGATGCAGGAGATCAGCGCCCTGCACGCCGCGGTCAAACCGATCGAAACCCTGTTTGTGGTCGATGCCATGCTTGGTCAGGACGCGATCAATACCGCCCGCGCTTTCAGCGATGCGCTACCGCTCACGGGCATCATCCTGACCAAACTCGATGGTGACGCACGCGGTGGTGCTGCGCTCTCGGTTCGCCACATCACCGGCAAGCCCATCAAATTCGCAGGCGTCGCAGAGAAACTCGATGGCCTTGAGGCCTTCGACCCAAACCGCATGGCCAATCGCATTCTGGGCATGGGCGACATACTGGCCCTGGTCGAAGAGGCGAAAAAAGGCGTCGACATGGCCGCGGCTCAGGATCTTGCGCACAAGATCAAAGGCGGCGGCAAGTTCGACCTCAATGATTTCAAGGCGCAGCTCTCCCAGATGAAGAAAATGGGCGGCCTGTCGGGGCTCATGGACAAACTGCCCGCCCAGTTGCAGCAGGCGGCGGCCGGCGCGAACATGGGTATGGCGGAAAAACAAGTGCGTCGCATGGAGGGCATGATCAACGCGATGACGCTGCAAGAGCGTGCAAAGCCTGATCTGATCAAGGCTTCTCGCAAGCGCCGGATCGCCGCGGGGGCGGGGGTTCAGGTGCAGGAAGTCAACCGCATGCTCGCCCAATTCGAGCAGATGCAGGGCATGATGAAGAAATTCAAAGGCGCAGGCATGATGAAAATGATGCGCGGCATGAAGGGTATGTTGCCCGGCATGCGTTGAGATCCAAAGGTATTCGTTGGGGCCGAAGGCCGTTTCCCGAGCGGCCTTTGCGAGGTAGCTGCGAGACTGCCAAGGGACACATTGCACACCTCTTGGGCTCACCTCACTGTCTTGGGGCGCTTCCGATAGCGCGCTCTCATAGGGAAAAACTGGGAAAAAGCGATAAAAAATGCTTGCATCACAGGCAAAACCCTAAGACCATTGGCGGTGCGTGAATTGGCGCAATTTTTCACCACTACAGCAATGGAGGTTTAACAATGGCTACAGCCAAAAAAGCGGTAAAAAAACCCGCCGCGAAGAAAGCCCCGGCAGCAAAAAAACCAGCAGCGAAAAAACCTGCAGTAAAAAAAGTAGCAGCGAAGAAGCCAGCAGTAAAAAAAGTCGCGGCTAAAAAAGCACCGGCGAAAAAAGTCGCTGCTAAAAAAGCCCCAGCAAAAAAAGTCGCTGCTAAGAAAGCCCCAGCAAAGAAAGTCAAAGCGACGACCGCTCGCAAGCCCAATGCAGCATTCATGAAGCCTCTGACCCCGTCCGCAGCACTGGCCGCCGTCGTTGGTGCCAATCCGCTGCCGCGTACTGATGTCACCAAGAAGGTTTGGGACTACATCAAGAAGCACAAGCTGCAAGACAGTGTCAATCGCCGCAACATCAATGCAGACGACAAACTGAAGGCCGTTTTCGGTGGCAAGAAGACTGTCTCCATGTTCGAGATGACCAAACTCATCTCTGGCCACTTGAAATAATCGTCAGGTGCCAAACAAAAACGCCCGCACAATTGCGGGCGTTTTTGTTGATGGGTACCTAAACCAAAAGCCGGTCTCTTCAGATCAGTGGCAAGATGCTCGGACGCAGAGCGTGCGATCGCCCGGCAAGGAGGCACGACGCTGCCAAGGGCCTTAGGCGCCTGGCTCTCGTGCTATTTCGCCTTTTGGTACGCAGCAAGCGACTTGGCCAGATCCTGATATTCCTCGCAACGCTTGCCGCATATCTGCTCAAGACGTGCCAGATGTTCGGCGGCTTTTTCTGGCTGACCCGCCTTCAAATAGGCCTCGCCTATGTATTCATGCGCACCCCGATGTTTCGGATCGATGCGCAGCGCCTCGTTGTAGTGCCTGAAGGATGAATCCAGGTCATCCAGATGCCGGTGTGCATAGCCCAAGTAGTTATGAACGTCTGCACTCTTTGGCATGCGCGGGAGCGCCCGCGACAGCGCATCGACGGCAGCTTTCCAGTCCTTGCGCTCGATCGCTTTTTTACCCTCGACAAAATCGGCGTCTTCCTTGTTGGCTGCTGGCTTGGACTCAGTCATATTGGCCATGGTAACGGGAAGGATCAAAGCCAGCATGAATGCACACATCAGTTTTTTCATCACATCTCCTTAGTCCGAATTTTTAGTTTTCCCAGCGCTTCCATGCCGCACGTACTGCGTTCGGATAATCCGGCTTGCCGCGACTGCCATTGTATCGGCCCAGCGCAAGATACAGATTGCCGCGCTCCATATCGATATACATGCGCAAGATCACACAGCCATACCGAAGATTACTCTGCATATGAAATAGCCGTGAGGGCTGGCCATCACCAATGACACGTGTCCAGAAAGGCATGACCTGCATGTAACCGCGCGCACCTGCTTTCGATATCGCGTATTTGCGAAACCCGGACTCCACCTGGATCAGCCCCATAACCATCGCAGGATCCAGGCCAGCACGGCGCGACTCATACCAGAGGGTCTGCAGGAATTCCGCGCGCAACAGCGCATCCGGCATCCGACTATGCAGCCGACGCGACATCGCGTCAAACCAACGCTGCCATAACAGCTTGTCAGCATCACTGGCAAAGGAGAGTTGCGGTGGCCTCGAATCGGCAATCGCACGGGCAAGCGCCACCCGTACCGCATCGGCCAGCGCCTCCTCACGCTGATTGCCCGCATCCGCACGATGCAGCGCACCCAATGCCAGCAGCAGCGCCAAACCCAGGCCGTACCAGCGCGAAGGTATGGCGGCTGCCCTCATGGCTTACACCAGATGAGTTCGCAAGAAAGCCAGCATGCCGTCGCGCGCCACCGGCGTGGCCGCCTCGTCGCGACGCCCCTGATATTCGAGCATGCCTTCTTTGAGACTGCGCTCGCCGATGACGACACGATGCGGCACACCAATCAACTCCCAGTCCGCGAACATCGCACCGGGACGCTCGCCACGATCATCGAGGATCACATCCATACCAGCAGCAGTCAGCTCGGCATAGAGTGCGTCAGTCGCCTCGCGCACTAGGTCACTGCGGTCATAGCCCATGGGGCAGAGCACGACCTCGAAAGGCGCGATGGAAGTGGGCCAGATGATGCCCTTGGCATCGAAATTCTGCTCAATCGCGGCACCCAGAATGCGGGTGATACCAATGCCGTAGCAGCCCATTTGCATCAACTGGGGCTTGCCGTGCTCGTCGAGGTACGTTGCTTTCATGTCTTCGGAATAACGCGTCCCCAACTGAAACACATGGCCCACCTCAATACCTCGCTGGACTTCAAGCACGCCCTTGCCGTCCGGTGAAAGATCGCCCGCCACCACATTGCGCAGATCAGCCACCAACGGCTCAGGGAGATCGCGTCCCCAGTTCACGCCGGTGTAGTGAAAGCCCTCTGCGTTTGCGCCGCACACGAAGTCACTCATGGCAGCGACCGTTCTGTCCGCAGCAATCTTTACCGACGCACCCACATTGATGGGGCCGATGTACCCGGGTGGTGTGCCGAAATGCTCGAGAATTTCAGTATCGCTGGCAAAGCGGAAGGCACCAATGCCTGCCAACTTGCCTGCTTTGACTTCATTGAGCTCATGATCGCCACGCACCAGCAGTAACCAGATCTCGCGCGGCCCTTCGTCTTTTTCAGCAGACAACACGACCGACTTGACGGTTTGCGTCAGCGGCAAACCCAGAAGCTGGGCGACATCGTCGCAGCGGGTCTTGTCAGGCGTGGGCGTTTTTTCCAGTGACTTGAGCGGCGCAGCACGCGGCGCAGCGGGCGCTACCGCCTCGGCCGCCTCCCTGTTGGCCGCATAGTCCGAGGTCGGGCAATACACCAGCGCGTCCTCGCCGGTATCGGCAATCACATGAAATTCCTGGGAGCCGGAGCCACCTATCGCGCCATTGTCGGCGGCCACCGCACGGAACCGCAGTCCAAAACGGGTAAAGATACGGGTGTAGGCATCAACCATCACCTGATACGAATGCCGCAAACCATCCACATCACGATCAAATGAATAAGCGTCTTTCATCGTGAATTCACGTCCGCGCATCAGGCCAAAGCGCGGTCGGCGCTCGTCGCGGAATTTGGTCTGAATATGATAAAAATTGACCGGCAGCTGGCGGTACGACTTGATTTCGCTGCGTGCAATATCCGTGATGACTTCCTCTGAGGTGGGCTGCATCGCAAAGTCGCGACCATGGCGGTCTTTGAATCGCAGCAGCTCCGGGCCCATCTTGTCCCAGCGACCCGTCTCCTGCCAAAGCTCGGCGGGCTGTACCAGCGGCATCAGCAGCTCGACGGCCCCTGCCTGATTCATCTCCTCGCGCACGATGTTCTCGACCTTGCGGATAACCCGCAAGCCCATAGGCATATAGTTGTAAATACCGGAACCTAGCCGGCGGATCATGCCGGCACGAAGCATGAGCTTGTGGCTCACGATTTCGGCATCGGAGGGGGCTTCTTTGAGTGTTGAAATAAAAAAACGGGATGCGCGCATAGAGTGTGAAATCTTTTGAAAAAGAGGGGGTTATAATCATTCCAATTCTAAAGTATTCGCTGGCCACCGAGCCGGTGGATCGCACGACCCTCGCTCTGGACCGCCCACCTGCCGTGTGCCGCCCTCGCCTGCCGTGCATCCGCGCCGGTGACCGCAGAAAAAACGAGGCACATCATGCTAGACCGCGAAGGCTTTCGCCCGAACGTCGGCATCATCCTGATCAACCACCAAAACGAAGTCTGGTGGGGCAAGCGGGTGCGTGAACATTCCTGGCAATTCCCCCAAGGGGGCATCAAACACGGCGAGACGCCCGAGCAGGCAATGTATCGCGAGCTTGAGGAAGAAGTCGGACTGCGCGCGGAACACGTCAGGATCATCGGCCGTACCCGCGACTGGCTGCGCTATGAAGTTCCCGATCATTTCATCAAACGCGAGGTGCGTGGTCACTATCGTGGTCAAAAGCAGATCTGGTTCCTGCTGCGCATGATTGGCCGCGATTGCGATGTGAATCTGCGAGTCTCCGAACATCCCGAGTTCGACGCGTGGCGATGGCATGACTACTGGGTGCCTATGGACATGGTGATCGAGTTCAAGCGCGATGTCTATACGCGGGCATTGCAGGAGCTTTCACGCTTTCTCAACCGATCGGCACCGGCTGCACGACGCCAGGCACCGCATGAGCGAGCACCCCTGAAAACTGCATCAGCATCCAACGAGTCTTCTTCAGTGACTGAAACGGATACCGAATGAGAAGCGAACCCCGTCACTGCAATGCCGTCTGGCTGGCCTTGGTATTTCTCCTACCATTGACCCTCAGCGCGCAGGAAGAGCAGGCAGCCGCTGACAAGCTGGACGATGCCGCTCCACTGGTGCTACCCGCGGCGCCCGCGCAGGAAAATTTGCTGCCGTTCTACGTGAGCCCGACCACAACGATGAATTTTGCAATTGACGCGCCGTCGGTCAGCGTCACGCCTGATGGCGTGGTCAGATTCACCTTGGTAATTACCAGCGCCGAGGGCGCACGCAATGTCAGCCATGAAGGCATGCGCTGCAAGACGGGCGAGAGAAAGCTCTATGCAACCGGCAGTGCCGATGGCAGCTGGTCGGCATCACGCAACCTGGCATGGAGTCCAATTCGGGATGTCGGTGCAAACCGTCAATAC
>JAJTGC010000105.1 GCA_021298975.1 Oxalobacteraceae bacterium | reverse complement strand
AATCTGCCGCGAAATGCGGTTCATCTTGTTGATGGTCTCGATCATGTGGACTGGGATACGAATCGTCCGCGCCTGATCGGCGATCGAGCGGGTGATCGCCTGACGAATCCACCAGGTCGCGTAGGTCGAGAACTTGTAACCGCGACGGTATTCGAATTTATCGACCGCCTTCATCAAGCCGATATTGCCTTCCTGGATCAGGTCAAGGAATTGCAAACCACGATTCGTGTATTTCTTCGCGATAGAAATCACCAGACGCAGGTTGGCTTCGGTCATTTCACGCTTGGCCTTGCGGGCGCGTGTTTCACCCGCAGACATCTTCTTGTTGATTTCACGAAGATCCGGCAAAGGCAACACAACACGCGACTGCAAATCCAATAATTTCTGCTGCAACTCTTTGATCGCAGGGACATTACGCGCCAGCATCACACTGTATGCGTGATTACCACTGACTTCACCGTCCACCCATTTGAGATTGGTCTCATTGCCTCCTGGGAATACTTTGATGAAGTGCGCACGTGGCATACCGCACTTGTTGACCGCCAGATCCAGAATCTGGCGTTCAATCTGACGCACCTCATCCACCTGACCACGCAGCGTGTCGCAGAGCTTCTCGACCACCTTGGCTGTGAACCGAATACCCATCAACTCGTCGGTGATCGCTTCCTGTGATTTCACATACTGCTTGGAGTTGTAGCCTTCCTTCTCGTAGGACTTGCGCATCTTGTCGAACTGAGTCGAGATCGTTGCAAACTTCGCCAGCGAGTCGCGCTTCAATTGTTCAAGCTGTTCAGCGGAGAAACCTGCAGCGCCGCCATTGGCATTACCGTCTTCCTCTTCGCCTTCTTCCTCTTCATCCTCTTCGCCGTCTTCTTCATCTTCCTCGACGACGGCGGCTTTGATAGGTGCGGGGGGTATTGGCGCATCATCGGGCGCATTCGGATCAACCAAGCCGTCAACGACTTCGTCGATTTTGGCTTCGTCCTTGGAAATGCGATCTGCCATGGCGAGAATTTCAGAGATCGTCATCGGGCAGGCCGAAATCGCCTGGATCATGTCTTTCAGACCGCCTTCGATCCGCTTGGCGATTTCAATTTCGCCCTCACGGGTGAGCAACTCAACCGAACCCATTTCACGCATGTACATGCGCACTGGGTCAGTCGTCCGTCCAAAATCAGAATCTACTGTTTGCAGCGCCGCTTCGGCAGCCGCATCGGCATCATCATCGGTGGCGACAGTGGCCACGTTATCCGATAACAGCAAGGCTTCAGCATCCGGCGCGTGCTCATACACCGCAATACCCATGTCATTGAAGGTGCTGATAATGCCTTCGATGGCCTCGGGATCAACAATATTTTCCGGCAGGTGGTCATTGATTTCGGCGTGCGTCAGAAAGCCGCGATCCTTACCCAGCTTGATCAGGGTCTTGAGCTTTTGGCGGCGACGCTCGATTTCTTCTTCGCTGGCCTCCGAGTCAGCCGAGAAGGCATCTTTGAGGAACTGCTTTTCCTTGGCCTTGCGGTCACGTGCGCGGGCCTTGTCGGCGGCTTTGAGTTCCGCACGTTCAACGGCATTGAGCGCTGCGATTTCCTCGTTCTCAGGCTGGAAATCACGTGGCTTGCGGCCGCGGCGGCCAGGCACCTTGATGCCAGGGAGGATATAGCCAGAGGTATCAATGGCTGCCAGCGTAGCAGCGTCCGTCGTCTGTTTGACCGACATGATCTGGTGGTCGGTCTTGGCAACTTCTTTCGGCTCTACGACTACTTTTTTGGCTACGACTTTTGCTTCGGGTTTCCTATTCGTCACAACAACTTTCTTCTCGGGTACTTTGGGCGTGACGGCGGGTTTGGCTACAGCCTTGGCCGCCGGCTTCGCCCCGGGTTTGCTGGGAACGGCCGCGACCTTTACAGGCTGCTTGGGTGCCGGCTTGGCAGGGAGCTTGCCGGCCTTTGAGACAACTTTGAGGGCTGGTTTGTTCGCAGTCTTTTTTGCGACCGCAAGCTTAGGCTTGGCTACCGGCTTTGATGCAGGCTTGGCTGCCGGCTTGGATGTCGGTTTTGAGGAAGCCTTGGCCGCTGGTTTTGCCGAAGCCTTGGCAGCTGGTTTTACCGAAGCCTTGGCCGCAGGCTTGGCTGCTGACTTGGCGGCAGGCTTGGCTGCCGGTTTGGCTGCCGGCCTGGCCGCGGATTTGTGTGCCGGTTTGGCAATCGCCTTGCTCGCAACGGTCTTTGCAGCGGCCTTGACGGGCTTGCTTGCCACGGCAGTTGCGGTGCGCTTTTTGGCAGGCTGAGCTGCCTTGGATTTGGTTGCAGAAGTTTTAACGGATTTTTTGTTTGTCGCCATGGGTCTATCCACCATTGGGAGTTGCCGATGCTGCAAAGGGAACTGGAGTGCGGTCAGGGCCGATTATTTCAGCCGTCTGGCAGTGCGGTCGCATTTTTGCGCCGGCTGATTCTGCACAATGGGTAGCCGCGTGTCCAGCAAGATAAAAACACCTGCATGCGTACGCAAAATACGAGTGCGCACGTTTGTAAAAAAGCCTTCTATTATAACAGAGGGACGCCTCAATCTCCTCTACGGGTGCCATGAGTGGCAATCAGCAAGCCCTCATGCCAAAGCAGCAATTGTCCCGGAAACCCGCCTGAAAACCATGCTTCATGTGCGCATCTGCTGATGTAGGGCAAGCGCGTTCGAAACCCGAACCCACGAGCCGACAAGCGGCCTGATTAATCCCCTAAATCCTTATCGACCGCAGCACGGATTTTTTCAAGCTCGACAGAAACTTCGCGATAGCGCGCTTTTGCCGAATCGGTCACAAGCCCTGCTGAAGCCAAGCTTTCCAGCTCGGCTTTGAGCGATTTCATTGTAGTCTGTCGAATCGCGCCCGCAAGCTCTTTGCGCGCCAGATCCGGCTCGGATGGGGACTCCGCTGCAATCTCGGCGACCAAAGAACCGAGTTCCACGCCCTGCGCGCGCAGCGCCTCGGATAATACCGCCAGGGTCGCGCCTTCCGGAAGGCCTGCGGCCGCCGCGACCACGGTACGCAGGGTCCCACCCTCATCCGGTGAAGTTTGCGCGATCAGGTCAAGCGCCTCGCTGTCCAATAAATCATGCATCGCCGGATGCGCGAGCAACAGACGAAGAACCTGCCGCTCCAGTTCCACGGGGGGGCTGCGTTTGACCGCGGGACCTGGCGACCGACCGGATGTGGAACGGCGCAGCTCGAATAAACCTTCAAGTTCCTGCGCCGTGCTGTCGGTCAGCTGGGCGAGCTGACGCAATAATTGCAGACGCAAACCGGACGCTGGCATGCTTTGTATCAGTGGTTTGGCGTCAAATTGGACGCGTGCCCTGCCCTCGGCGGTGCCGAGATCCTTGCCTTCGGTGACTTCACTGAGCAGAAACTGGGACAGTGGTGTCGCGTCCTGCACCAGTTGTTCAAACTGGGCGGTGCCGTGTTCGCGCACATAACTGTCGGGGTCATGTTCGGTCGGCAAAAAGAGAAACTTGAGCGATCGACTGTCCGATGCGTGCGGCAGACAGGCTTCAAGCGCACGCCGCGCCGCGCGACGGCCCGCAGCATCCCCATCAAAACTGAAAATCACATTGTCCGTCTGGCGCAGCAGCTTTTGCACATGCGTAGCGGTACAGGCGGTACCCAGCGTGGCCACCGCCTGCTCGAAACCGTACTGCGCGAGGGCGACCACGTCCATATAACCCTCGGTCACCAACACATAATCTTTGTCGCGTATCGCCTGACGAGCCTCGAACAAACCGTAAAGCTCGCTGCCTTTTTGAAACAACGGTGTCTCGGGCGAATTGAGATATTTCGGCTCACCTGCGCCCATCACGCGGCCACCAAAACCAATCACCTGCCCTTTGGTATTCCGTATCGGGAACATGATGCGGTCACGAAATCGATCGTAGCGTTTGCGATGGCTGTTATCTTCATCGCTGCGATCAATTACCAGCCCGGATTCAACCAGCGCGTCGTCGTCGTAGTCCGTAAATACCTGCCGCAGGCTGTCCCATCCGTCAGGCGCATAGCCTACCCAGTATTTAGCGGCAATTTCGCCTGTCAGACCGCGGCCTTTCAGATAATCGATCGCAGGTTGCGCACTGCGCAATTGCTGTCGAAAGAAATTACACGCCAGCGTCATCGCATCAGAGAGGGCGAGCGTTTTTGCCTGCAACTCGGCGCGCTGTGCCGGCGGCAACCGGTCTTCCTGCTCCGGCACCGTCATCCCCACGTTCTGCGCCAGGTCTTTCACCGACTCGACAAAACCGAGTCCCGAATACTCCATCAGAAAACCTATGGCGGTACCGTTCGCACCGCAACCAAAGCAGTGATAAAACTGCTTGGTCGGACTGACTGTAAAGCTGGGTGATTTTTCGTTATGGAAGGGGCACAGGCCACTGAAATTCGCGCCACCTTTCTTGAGCTGGACGTAGCGACCCACCACGTCGACGATGTCAACGCGATTAAGCAGATCCTGGACGAAACTTTGCGGGATCACGAGGCAGACTCCGCGTTTATTTTGTGAGTGCCACTTTCACCATTGCGGAGACGGCAGTCATGTCGGCGCGGCCGGCCAGCTTTGATTTCAGCACGCCCATGACTTTGCCCATGTCTTGCGGGCCCGCAGCGCCGACTGCGGTGACTGCCGCCGCGACTTCAGCCTGCACTTCCGCCTCCGACAGGGCCGCGGGCAGGTAGGTCGACAAGATGGCCAGTTCGGCTTTTTCTATATCGGCCAAGTCCTGACGACCACCGGCTTCGAATTGACTGATCGAGTCCTTGCGCTGCTTGTTCATCTTTTCGATGATGGCAAGCACCTGCTCATCAGAGACGTCGATACGCTCATCGACTTCCTTTTGCTTGATCGCCGCCGTCAGCAGGCGAATGGTTGCCAGCCGACCGCTGTCTTTGGCGCGCATCGCGGCTTTCATGTCTTCGGTAATCTGTTCTTTCAAGCTCATGGAATCTCCTTCGGTGAAGTGCCGTCCGGCATGAATCAATGCATATAAAAACACCAAAACCCGCTGCGGAACTGGCCGGAGCGGGTTTGCAATCCAACAGCCTCGCGCTTGGGCGAGGCCAGCAATCAGTAGAGTTTCTTGGGCAATTGCTGGCTGCGGATGCGCTTGTAATGGCGCTTCACGGCAGCGGCAAGCTTGCGCTTGCGCTCTGCAGTCGGCTTTTCGTAGAA
>JAJTGC010000104.1 GCA_021298975.1 Oxalobacteraceae bacterium | reverse complement strand
ATTATTTGTTCAAACTCGCTCAGACGAGCTGTAATTTCAAGAAACTTACCCAACAGGAGCGCGACAAGCTCCACGAGAATTTGCGCACCCTGGTGTTCGAGGGATTCTCGCTCGGCATCGGCCGCGTAAAGGGCGCCGTTGATGGCGGCGATCTGGAGGGAAAATGGTCGGTGACCTTGGCGAAGACACCGGGTGAGGCGTTCTCGCTGATACCGGTACTGCGTTCGCAGGGCGAGCTGTCGCTGGCGGGGAAAGACATCAAGCAACTTCAGAAGAAAACACTGATCGCACTGGGTTTTGCGCAAGAAATACCCAACGGTGTGCGCGCCTCCTATGACTTTGCTGATGGCGTTCTCAAGCTCAATGGCAAAGCCAGCAATGCGGCCTTGATCGATGCCATGCTGCATACGGTGGAGCAGCAAATCCGTGATCTGCTCAGCGGGCCGCAGATTCCCGGCAAGGATGACGGCCCCGTGGAGAAGGGGCTCGAGGAGGCCTCACCGCAAGCGCTTGATACCTGATGATCCTCATCATTCATGACGGTGCTTGTCCATTTTGCAGTGCTTATGTGCGTCTGCTGCGGCTCAGAGAGCAAACAGGGCCGGTCGAATTGCTGAACGCGCGTGATACCGATGCTCGCATCGCGCATTATCAGCAACAAGGCTACGATCTGGATCAGGGCATGTTGGTCGTGATGGGGGATGTCGTTCACGCAGGCGCTGATGCACTGCACCTACTGGCAGTCTGCAGCAGCCCTTTGGGTTGGTTCAATCGCTGTAATGTCTGGCTATTTTCTTCGCGTAGTCGGGCCAGGTTTGTGTATCCCCTGCTCAGAGCGGGTCGCCGGATCGCATTGCTGATGCTGGGTATCCCTTTGATACGCAAAAATCACCATTGAGCAGCGCAGTACACAATCGCTGGAAAATTGACAATCCACGCCCAGAAAAAGCGATTCAGTCCGAAAAACCGGAAGACCAGAAAGTGAAACACGGCGGCGATACCGCACCCGATCATCGCCCATGCCGGCCCGGCCATGGTGAACGGAAAGCAGCACTCCCAAAGTATGAACGCCCACGCGCAAGCTGCGGCGACAACGGGCTTGCGAAACACACTCTGCTCACGCAGCGGTCCGTACAAACCACCATCCAGAAAAAAACTCAGCGCGCTGCCATTGCGCCATGCTCGCGAAAATAATTTAATTGCACCCGAAATGAAATAAGAACTCATCGCATGAATGGCGATGTACCAGAGGCCCGCTTTCCATGCGAGCACTGGGTCTACGAACACGGCAGCCATATTGGCAATGACCAGACCCGTCAGCGCCACAATCGTCATGAAATCACTGCCGCCGTTGAACGCACCGCGCCAGCGTATCAGTATCAATACCGTACTCGCTAACAGCAGCACGGCACTGAATGGGCTGCTACCTGCAAACAGGCTGGCGGCAGCACCGGCGCGCAGCAGCAAATGCAGATGATGTATCCGATCACGATAAAGCCCATCGAATACCTTGCGCAGCCAGGCCGGTGCGTGGGCGACATCGGCTCGTTGCACTTGCCATGACCAGACACCCGCATCACTGGTTGCGGTGCGCAGCCGTAGAAATTCCAGCGTCTGTATGAGCAAACTGATCGCGCACAGACACTCCAGCGCGCGTACCGCGGTGTACAAGCTGATTGACCCGCTGAGGCTCATGCCAGTTGCGCCGGCGAGGTGACCACGGCCATGCTTTCATCGGCTTCGGCACCCGGTGGCACAAGACGCAGCTGAAACTGAAACCGCAGCGCATCGGGCTGCAGCAGGGAGCGCACCAGCCGCTCGACCAGTTGATAGGTCACCAGTTCGCGCACATCGCCCTCATCTGGCAGGGTTTGTATATCAGCGCTGAGATGATCCACCAGGTTTTGATGCGCGAGTATCAGATTGTTGTGCGGGTTATGAAACAGGTCGCCCAGATGAAAGGCTGCCCGCGGCATGAACATGTGCCACGGCTGCCATTGACCGGTGTCGTCCATGATGCGGACAAACAGGCGGGGCTGGAACCCCAGTCCATGATAAAAGCGCCAGTTCGGAAAGAAGCTGCGTAATAAAAACAGCCACGGTCCGGATATCACCTTACCCCGACGCAGCAGGCTGGCCAGAAGAAAAACAAAGTAAGCGGCAATCAGCAGAAGGCTGATATCCGAGGCGCTTGGAGCCATGGTGGGCGTCAATTCAGTTTCGTCTAAGAAATTTTACGCGAAGGGCAGGGGGCTGGGTCAGCAATGGCGGCTCGCGTTGCTTGCTCGGATCGGTGAGCCCGCATGGCACTGGCCGGGGACAGCGCCGGCAGGGATTTCCCCGTGGGAGTGCCGCATTGTTTAAAATCACGGCTTCGGGCGCTGAGAGGTTGTGATGAACGCAGGGATGATCGAAACAAGGCACTGGGTACTGGCGATATTCATCGCCTCGGCGCTGTACGTGCATTTCCGTGGCACTGTGCGTTTTGGATTAGTCCGGGCGCTGACCGACTTCACGGTGCTGCTGGCGCCCGTCAATGCGGTGATGTACCTGTTTTCGCGGACGCGGCGCACCGCTTACATTGACCCCAGCGAGTTTCCCGAGCTGGCACCCTTGCAGGCCAATTGGCACATCATCCGTGATGAGGCGATGGCGCTGGCCGATGGCGGTCAGATACGTGCCGCCTCGGGCTACAACGATATTGGTTTCAATTCTTTCTTTCGCACCGGCTGGAAGCGTTTTTATCTCAGCTGGTACGGCAGCGAGCTGCCCTCGGCGATGCAGAGCTGCCCCAAGACCCTGGCCCTGCTCAGGCAAATTCCCAGTGTCAAAGCGGCGATGTTTGCCTCGCTGCCTCCCGGCGCGACGCTGGTGCGGCATCGTGATCCCTACGCCGGCTCACTGCGTTATCACCTCGGGCTGGTCACGCCCAATGACCCGGGCTGCTATATCGACGTCGATGGTCAGTCGTATCACTGGCGCGATGGCGAGGCAGTCATGTTTGACGAGACCTTCATTCACCATGCCGCCAACACCACCGACCACCAGCGCGTCGTGCTCTTTTGCGATATCGAGCGTCCGCTGTGGACCGCACCCGCGCGCTGGTTCAATCGGCTGTTTGCAAAGTATGTAATGGCCACGGCGTCCTCCCAGAACGTGGAGGGGGAATCGGTTGGCTGGCTGAACCGGTTTTTCGGCATGGCTTACCAGATTCGTGTGCTGGGTAAAAAGCTCAAGGCCAGCTCCCGAACACTGTACTACATCGCCAAGTGGGTGGCGATCGGCGCTGCGCTCTGGTTGATTTTCTGGTGATGCCGACCTGTGGGTTGGTCCGTGCTGCCGCGCGACCACGGCGCGTGTCTTGGTGGGCAGGCTCTAAAGTTTCTTATTTACAATTTTTCGGGAAATTGCTAGATTCGTCGATCACAGGCATCAAGGCACGGGCGTGTCCCCGATGAGTCTCCCATGAATCCTCAGTTTTTCTCCAAAGTGGCGTTGCTTGCGATCGTAGCCTGCCTGGGTGGCTGCGCCAGCCAGTCCGAGCTGGCCGCTTTGCGTCTTGATCCCAACAATCCCCACTATCGCAGCAAGGACTGTCAGAGCAGCATCGCTGCCAGCACCGTCCATCGCGATGTCAAAAACGTCACCATGGTGGCAACACCCGTGCTGCTGGTTCTGAGTGGCGGGCTACTGTTGCCTGTGCTCGCCACCAATGCGGGACTGGATGCGGCAGATCGCATTGATGCGTCGAACATGACCACCCATTGTGGCGGTCAGGGCGAGACTGCCGGTGAAATTGCCGGCAGCGTGGCGACGGGCGCCGCTCTGGGTGCTGCAACCGGGTTGGCGCCGAAATGAAGGCAGCCCAATTCACGTCTGTGGTCACAATCCATCTACGTGCGCTTTGCTGGTTCACGCTGCTGGCGATTTCTGGTGGTGCGCACGCCGGTTGGACCAGCGTGGGCCGTTTTGACCGGGGTGAATTTTATATTGACCGCAGCACCATCGACGTCAAAGGTGATCAGCGCGAGGTCTGGAGCATGATGAGTTACCGGAATCCGGAAATGCATCCGAATGGACATATTTTCCGGTCCACGCGCTCGCTGCTGCAACTGCAGTGCAAGGCGAAGCGGGCAAGAGCCGTCCACCTGTCGCATTTCACGGACGCCATGCTTGGTGGCAAGCAGATCAGCAAGATGGGTTCGCTGCCCGAGTGGGATCCCGTGCCGCCGGACACGCCTATCCGTGAAATTCTCGATCTTGTCTGTCGATCGTGACAACACAGGCGGATTGCACTGGCATTTGCGCGCATTCTGGTTACGGCGACGATGGCAGGCAACTTCGACGCTGATCGCTGACTGGTTGGCCAGCACTCGTCCGGCCTCGTCGCATTTGCTGTTAATCGGCGGTAGCGCAGGCTGGATGATGTCATCGGCCTGGTTGCAGCGTTTTCGGCGTGTCGATCTGATTGACATTGATCCGCATGCGTCCTGGCTGTTTCGACTGAATCACGGGCGCGCTTTACGCACGAGTGGCACGTTACTGCGGTTTTCTCAACAGGATGCCCTGACATCACTGGATCGCTTGCTCCTGGAATCTCCCGAAGCAACGATATTTTTCGATAACGTGCTCGGTCAGCATCTTTACCGTGTGCGTGACATGGCGGTGGCAGAATCAGAGCTCAGCCAGATCGCTGGCCGACTCGCAGGCCGCGACTGGGGAAGCATTCATGATCTGTATTCCGGCCCGGTCGATGCCACATTGGCCCCGGCGCAACCGGTATCGCTGTATCACGCGACGACAGACGCGCAGGGCTTGCTGATTGATGGTCTGCGTGATGTCGCCATGCAAAACCGTCTGGTTGCCCAGCTTGGTGGGAAGGGCGAGTGGATGGATCATGTGACCTCCGGCGTGTTCCCGGCGGGTACCGCCAGCCAGCTGATGGCCTGGCCCTTCCGGCCGGATTATGCACACTGGCTGCAGGCGGGCTGGGTCGCCGGCGCCGGCTCAAGTTCCGAGTAATCTTGCCGATTAGAATGAAACGGTAAATTCCATCACCGCCCGGGTGAATTTCCTCACTCGATTGCAAGAGGATGCACATGAAACACAAGTTCGTCAGTCTGTTCGTTTCGGGACTCTTTGCTGCCTCTGCCCTGGCAGCTGGTCCCGCGCCCCATTGGGAATATGAGGGCGAGGCCGGGTCGGCCCATTGGGCCGGCATTGATCCGGGCTTCAAGGCCTGCGGTATCGGCAAGCGTCAGTCGCCCATCAATATC
>JAJTGC010000103.1:3821-13495 GCA_021298975.1 Oxalobacteraceae bacterium | reverse complement strand
TTGTCAAAATTCTTCTTGTCGGCTTCAGCAGCGATTTTTTGTCGTTCTTCTTCGGACAGGTCGCTTGCATTCTTGTTGTTGAGTTCGTCTTTGGACGTCCCGCTGTCCTTTGATTGTCCGCCCTCGGATTGCGGCGTCTCGCGTTCCATGAAGCTGGTGCGTTTGCTCGTGTTGGGCATGCCATCCGGATCCATCAGCGAATTGCCTCCGCCGATACCGCCGGGCCCGGCCAGGGTACTCATCTGAACGTTGCTGTGCGATGTAGGCTTGAAATATTCCGCAATGCTCTTGCGCTGATCATCGGTGGTGGCGCTAAGCAACCACATCAGCAGGAAGAATGCCATCATCGCCGTCATCATGTCGGCCAGCGCGATCTTCCAGGCGCCACCATGCGCGCCGGCATGATCGCCTTCGATCTTCTTCTTTTTGACAATGGGTTCAAGCGGCGGCGCTTCCGGCGCGCCTTCGGCTGACTTGGGGTCTTTGGCTTCAGCCATGGGTCATTCTCGTTCGAATCCGATGGAATGTTCAGTAAATCGACACGACACAGGAAAAATCGAGCCCTTCCCGGCCGAGGTACTGCGTTATGCTCTTCCTGCGACATGATACTGCACATATTTCCCTGAAGCACTTTTTTAGCAGTCAGAATGGGGTCAGACTTGCTCAGCGATTTTTCATCTGGATTGGGTTCATCAACGACGCTCCGTCATGCACTCACGCGGGTCTGTTTTGTCGCGGTTTTGCTGGTGCCGTGGACGGCCATGCTGGCCCGCGAGCCGCAGACGCCCGACAGCGCCCCTGAAGCGGCCACAGGCAAGACGGCAAAGGCGTTGGTACGCGCGCAGCGCTTCATGGCGGTGTCCGCCAATCCGTTGGCAAGCGAGGCAGGCCAGCAAATTCTGCGTGCAGGCGGTAGCGCCGTTGACGCAGCAATTGCAATGCAACTGGTGCTCGGACTGGTCGAACCACAATCTTCCGGTATTGGCGGTGGCGCGTTTCTGCTGCATTACGACGCCGCTGCGCAGCAAGTGCTCAGCTACGATGGGCGCGAAACCGCGCCCGCATCAGCAAGCTCAGATTTGTTCCTGCGTCAGGGCAAGGTCATGCCTTTTGGCGATGCCGTGAACAGCGGTCGCGCTGTCGGCACACCGGGCGTGCTGCGCATGCTCGAACTGGCGCATCGTCGCCACGGAAAATTACCCTGGTCACGCCTGTTCCTGCCAGCGATCACGCTGGCCGAGCAGGGATTCGCCGTGTCCCCCCGACTGCATGCGCAAATTGCGGGTAACCGTTCGCTGTTTGCACAGCCAGCAGCACGTGATTATTTTTATCCCGGTGGTCAAGCTGCCGCAGTGGGTCATCTGCTGAAAAATCCGGCCTATGCCACGGTGCTCACGCGTATCGCGGCTGCGGGCGTCAATGCTTTTTATGAAGGTGAGATTGCCGCTGATATTGTCGCCGCCGTGCAATCGCATGCAATACCGGGGGAGCTGAATGTTGCCGATCTTTCAGGCTACCGCGCACGCGAAAGAGCCGCGGTTTGCGGCAAGCACGCGCTCTACCGAGTCTGCAGCATGGGCCCGCCCTCATCGGGGGGCATTGCCGTGTTGCAGATACTCGGCATGCTGCAACAGCACCGTATCCATGAGATGCAGCCGGGTTCGACCGAGGCCGCGCATTATTTTGCCGAAGCCGGCAGACTGGCTTTCGCTGATCGCGAGCGCTACATCGCCGATCCGGATTTCATTACCGTGCCAGTGGCGGCCTTGCTGGATCCGCGCTATTTGCAGTGGCGGGGTGCGCAGATCGATAGTCGCTTCAGTATGGGAACCGCGCTGCCGGGCGATCCGGTACAGCTGCTGGCGCAGCGCGGCAAGGATCGGGCGGCTGATCTGCCATCGACCACCCATCTGGTCGTGGTGGATGGCCAGGGTCATGGCGTGTCCATGACCAGCACCATTGAATCCGAATTCGGCAGCAAGATTTTTGTGCGCGGATTTTTGCTCAACAATCAGCTGACCGATTTTTCACTTCAGCCGAACGACCATGAGGGACGTCCTCTCGCCAATCGCGTCGAGCCGGGCAAACGCCCGCGCAGTGCGATGGCGCCCACGGTGGTTACGCGTGACGGGCGCTTGTTCATGCTGGTGGGGTCGCCGGGCGGCAGTGCCATCATTAATTTTGTGGCCAAGACACTGATTGGCGTGTTGGACTGGCGACTGGATGTCCAGCAATCGATCAATTTGCCGAATATCGGCAGTCGTAATCGCGATACCGAGCTCGAACGGGGTAGCGCAGCGGAATTTCTGCAACAGGGCTTGCGGCAACGTGGCCACCGCGTCACCATCCAGTCCATGCCCAGTGGCGTACATGCCATTGTGCTGGACAAGGACGGCATCACTGGCGGCGCAGATCCGCGTCGCGAAGGCAAGGCTGTCGGCGACTGAACTCACATCCCTCTGGAGAATCCCTGACATGAATTTGTTTTTACTGCGTGGCTTTTTTTTATGTTTGTTGCCGGTCATGAGCGCGAGTGCTGACACGCTTGGCAAGATCAGCGAGCGCGGCAGCATGGTGCTGGCGTATCGTGAGTCATCGGTGCCGTTCAGTTATCTCGACGGTCCCGGCAAGCCCATCGGTTTTGGCGTGGACATTGCCCACAAAATCGCGGACGCCGTACGTCAGGCCACGGGCAAAAAAGAGATGCGCATCGACTATCAGGCAGTCACCTCGCAAAATCGTGTGCCGCTGGTCGCGAATGGCAGTGTCGATCTGGAATGCGGCTCCACCACCAACAACGCCCTGCGTGCCAAAGACGTTGCCTTCGCCGTAAATTATTTTTATGCGAGCTCACGATTGCTCGTCAAAAAATCAGGCGGTGTTCACAAGCTTGCTGATCTGGCCGGCAAGGCGGTAGCCACCACGACGGGTACCACCACATTTGGACAGTTGCGCAAGCTGAGTCTGGAAAAAAATCTGAACCTGAACGTTATCCCCGCCAAGGATCATGCCGATGGATTTCTGCTGCTCGAATCCGGTCGCGCACAAGCGTTTGCGATGGATGACATCCTGCTCGCAGGACTCATGCTGAATGCAAAAAATCCCGATGACTATGCCATCGTTGGCGAGCCATTGCAGGTCGAAGCCTATGCCTGCATGCTGCGCAAGGAGGATCCCGCTTTCAAGAAGCTGGTGGATGGCACACTGAGCGCAATGATGAAGTCCGGCGAGTTTGAAAAGTTATATAAAAAATGGTTCATGTCGCCGATACCGCCGCGTCAGCGCAGCCTCGCTTTGCCCATGAGCGATCGGCTGCGTGAGCATCTCAAATCTCCCACCGACCAGCCGGCTAGCTGAGATGCACTGGGACTGGCAAGTCTTTTGCACCAGCACCCTGAGCGGTGAAACCACCGCGTGCTTTGGTGCGGCCGGCGACATCACCTATTTGCAATGGATGATCTCGGCCTGGGGCTGGACCGTGTCAGTCGCAGTCATCGGATTTGCAATTGCGCTCTTTGCCGGTGTGCTGGTGGGTATTGCGCGCACCTTGCCTGTTGCCCCGTTTGCTCCGGTGGTCTGGATGGCGACGGCATGGACCGAGTTATTTCGCAATATTCCTTTGCTGGTACAGGTTTTTCTCTGGTACCACGTGCTGCCGGTATTTGTACCCGCTTTGGGCAGCGTGTCGTCATTCTGGCTGGCTGCCATCGCGCTCGGGCTCTTTACTTCAGCGCGTATTGCAGAGCAGGTGAGGGCAGGTCTGCAAACGCTGCCCCCCGGACAGGCACTCGCTGCGAGAGCCTTGGGCCTGTCTGTAGCGCAGGTCTACGCTAAAGTCTTGCTGCCGCAGGCGCTGCGCATCATCCTGCCCGCACTGACGTCTGAGGTCATGAACGTCGTCAAAAATTCTTCCGTCGCCTTTGCAGTGTCATTGACAGAACTCACTCTGTTTGCGATGCAGGCGCAGGAAGAAACCGGGCGGGGTCTCGAAATCTACGCCGGCGTAACCCTCCTCTATGCCGTCACGGCCTTGAGCATCAATCGTGTCATGGCCTTGATAGAGTCACGGACACGTCTGCCCGGCATGGTCGGGGCGCGCTGATGTCCTTCGATTTTTCATTTTTCAGCGGGCAGATGTTGCAGGATTATCTGTGGCGCGGCTTGCTGTTTTCGTTGCAGCTCACCGTCATTGCCACGGCGGGCGGCATCATGCTTGGCACGCTGCTGGCCTTGATGCGACTCTCCGGCAATCGCCTGTTGTCCTTGCCTGCTGCGATCTATGTCAATGTGATGCGATCTGTGCCGCTGGTCCTGCTGTGGTTTTTTTTGCTCGTGCCTTTTGTGCTCGGTCGCAGCACCGGCGCCGAGTTGTCGGCCGTGGTGACTTTCATTGCCTTCGAGGCTGCTTTTTTTTGCGAGATCATGCGCTCGGGTATACAGGGCATACCCAAAGCGCAAATGCAGGCGGGCAGCGCACTTGGTCTGGACACCTGGCAGAACCTGCGGTTCATTATCTTGCCGCAGGCTTTTCGTAACATGACCCCGGTATTGCTCACTCAGGTCATCATTCTCTTTCAGGATACGTCGCTGGTGTATGCGATTGGTGCCTATGACCTGCTCAAAGGTTTTGAAGTGGCAGGTAAAAATTTTGGACGTCCGGTCGAGGCCTATGTGGCAGCGGCACTGACGTATTTTGTGATCTGCTTTGCGCTATCGTCGCTGGTGCGACGCATGCAGCAGCGCATTGCGCTCTCACGCTGACTATTCATGATGATTATCCATGACTACTGATACCCCCATCATCCGTTTGAAAAATGTCTGTAAGTCGTATGGCAGCTTTGCGGTGCTCAGCGATTGCTCAACCACGGTCGAGCGCGGCGAAGTCCTAGTCGTCTGTGGTCCTTCGGGCTCTGGGAAATCCACGCTGATCAAAACCATCAACGGCCTTGAGGGTATCAATAGCGGCGAAATTTTTATCGATGGCGTGGCAGTACACGACAGGGGCAGTGATTTGCGCTCGTTGCGCTCGCGGGTTGGCATGGTGTTTCAGCACTTCGAACTCTTTCCCCACCTGAGCGTGCTCGACAATCTCACCCTCGCGCAGGTTCATGTCAAAGGCCGCAGCCAAGCCGATGCCATGACGTGTGCCGAGGCACTGCTGGCGCGCGTCGACTTGTTGGAACACCGGGACAAGTACCCGGCAGCGCTATCCGGCGGTCAGCAGCAGCGTGTGGCTATTGCGCGGGCACTGGCTATGGATCCGGTGGTCATGCTGTTTGATGAACCAACGTCTGCACTGGATCCCGAGATGGTCGGCGAGGTGCTCGAGGTGATGATGCAGCTGGCAGAGGAGGGCATGACCATGCTCTGCGTTACCCACGAAATGGGTTTTGCGCGCCGCGTCGCCGATCGTGTGCTGTTCATGGACCATGGTCGGATTGTTGAGGATTGCAGCAGTGACGCATTTTTTGACCAACCATCGCAACGCTCACCCAGAGCAAAGGAATTTCTGGAAAAAGTGCTGGGTCACTGAGCATCGCGTCATTTCCATGCGCCGTGAACGGCACTTTCAGCCTGCGTTGTCAATTCGTATTGTTCAAACAAAGGTGCCCGCATAGGTCACGACCTTGCCGCCGCTGCCGATCTTGAAACGTGAAATCCCGGCAAGCTGACGTGTATTGATGCCGCCCAGATCCAGAGTGCGCACGCCGCGCTCGCGCAACGCCTCAAACGCATGCCACAGCAGGAGATTGTGGGCATTGGTATCCCTGCCTGCTTCATTGGACCAGCCCACATGATAGGTCGCAGCACTGCCGTGAATCAGAAACAGCATGGCGGCCACACGCTCGGTATGGTGTGTCGCGTGCAAAGCCAGCATTGTTTTCGCAGCTTGTGCGCGGGCGCTAATGTAGGTCTCCACGAATTCCAGTGGCAGTCCGTAAAAACTTTTGCGCTCGCGCTGCGCACGCTCCTCATCCAGCAACCAACGGTACTGATCGGGATGGTCACCCGTACGAACGATATCCAGTTGCGCCCGTTCGGCAGCGACCAGCCGGTTGCGCCAGCGGCCTTCCATGGCGGCGCGTAATTGCTCAGCGGTCTGCGTCAGATCGACCATGACCGTCGAGTAGCCCGTCATCACGCGAATCAGTTTGCGCAGGCTGAGATCAGCGGGATCGGTGATGTCGGGAGAAAAAAGCACGAAGCGTGGTCTCGCCAAAGGGAGCGAACGTTTCAGTTCGCGATAGATGCGCGTCTGATCATCGGCGCTCACAGGTTTGAGCCACAGCGGCCCGCGTGTGCAAAGCGCAATGCCAACCAGAAAGCCATAGCGTCGACAGATGAATTGCGCGAGTGCGACCGTCTCGCCGTTCAGGATGACTTCGGCGCGGTGGCAGGTGATGCCCAGCGCTTTGAGGCTGGTGCCATAAGCCCAGTCTTGCTGCAGGGCACCGCCCACCAACGCATGCGCCTGATCCCATTGGGGATAATCGATCTGGTTCCAGAGAATATACATGCGCTAAATTTTGCGGTCGGCCGATATAATCAATATTCAAAGAGGGCACCGAATGATAAAGCGATTATTCACCCACGAGAAATTTCAGCCCATACTCGGCCACGATATCGACAAGCCGCGTATTACGGCCGCTGGCTGGCTGCTGATTCTCTTCTATTTGGGCGTGCCAGCCATGATGGTTGGTGGCTTGATGGATCTGGTCGTCCAGTGGCTGACAGGCGAGTGCGTGGGGGTTTGGTGTTTGTTTTGAAATAAACAATTGTAAATAGTTTAATAAATCCCGGCCTGAGCCTGGGTGATGTTATTCTCCACCATGTTCCTTAGTTGCAATAATGGCTTCAAGAGGTACCCTTGAGTTATCGGATGTAGTGTCGATATAAACATCGGCAAGCTGGGTTTGCGCATTTCAGGCGCTGCGCGGCAGGCAAAAGGAGACGCACATGTTTTTTTTCGTGGGATTGGCTGTCGTGTTTGGCTGCGTGTTTGGCGGCTACATCATGGCCGGCGGTAAGATGGCGCCGATCATCAAGGCGGCTCCCATTGAGGGCTTCATTATCGTGGGCTCGGCCATTGGCGCGCAGCTGATCGGTAACAGTATTGGCATTTTCAAAGGGGCGATTGGCGGTATCGTCAAATGCATCAAGGGGCCGACCTACAAAGGGCAGGACTATCTTGATCTGATTCTGATGGTCGGCAAATTGCTCAACGTGATGAAAAAAGAGGGTGCGGTCGCACTCGAAGCGCACGTCGAGAATCCAGATTCCTCAGCCATCTTCGGCGAATACCCCAAGCTCGCCAAAGACCATTCGATCGTTCACATGATCTGCGACACCTTGCGACTGGTGGTCATCGCTCAGGGCAACCTTGATGCGGATGCGGTCGACGATGTCATGAAAAGCGCCATCAAGACGCACCATCACGATGAACTGAAATACCAGGGCACGCTGTCGTCCATTGCCGGCGCGTTGCCAGCGCTGGGGATTGTGGCTTGCGTGTTGGGTGTGGTGAAAACCATGGGCGCGATTGACCAGCCACCGCCGGTGCTGGGTGCGCTGATTGGCTCGGCGCTGGTCGGAACCTTCCTTGGCGTGTTCGTGGCGTACGGCGTGTTTGATCCGCTGGCCAGCCGCTTGGGCCAGATCATTGATGAAGACGGCCAAGTCTTTAAAGTCATCAATGAAATGATCGTCAACACCCTGCGTGGCCATCCGGTGCCGCTGGTGATCGAAGCCGCCCGCAGTGTGATCAGCCATCACAATCAGCCAGGATTTGCTGAAGTGTTTGACGGATTGCGCGGCAAGTAGAAACATCGCGTCTCCGGCCCTAAAAGCCTGCCCGTTGCGGCAGGCTTTTTTATGATCACTTGCTTATTTGTCAGCGAACAGACAGTTCCTTATTAGCAGGATATTTTTTCATAAAATTTCATGAAATTATTTTATTGATAAGCTCATCAAATGTAATTACGTTGACCATTTGCCCAAATCCCCTGAAACTCTGCAACCGCGTACCTAAATACGCGTACAAAGCACAATAAAAACGAGTGACTGCCAGATATTGCCAGCGCTCACAAGATGTACTCAAGGGGGAGTTGTAGAGGCAATGGGCGATTACACCAATATGTCTGCGTATTACGACCTGATCATGACCTCAGGCTATTACGATTATCAGAAAATTGTAGAAAACATCACCCGCGATAACAGCTTCGGCAGTGTGCTGGAAATAGGATGCGGCACGGGCCTGATACTCGAGGAGTTGGGACAAAGACAGCCGACTACGGAAATCATGGGGGTTGATCTGACCGAGGCTATGCTGTCCATTGCCTCCGATCGCTTGCAACAGTTTCCAAATATTTCACTTTCGCTTGAAAACGTCACCGATTTCGATCTCAAGAAAAGTTACGACCTCGCGTTTTCCTATGGTGGCGTCTGGTACTTCGTCGTTGATGGCGACAAGGAACCCTTTCTGGTCAGTCATCTGTATCAGGCAGAGGACAATCATCAGGGCTTGGCGCGCGTGGGCAGCCATGTCAATACAGGCGGACGTCTGCTGCTGGGCATACAGGGGCCGCATCATGATTACGAAAAAACTGTCTCGAACGGCATGGTCTATTCGCAAAAGATTGAACCTGCCGACCATGGCTTCATCAAGCATTACTATCTCGCAGAAGATGCCCATGTCGTGATGTCACAGACCATCCACTATCGTACCTACCCCTGGTCCGAGGCATTGGCGTTGCTGTCTGCACATGGCTTCGAGCATGACGCCAAGCCTGAGAAATCCAGTCACTTCATCGCATTCAGGAAGGTTTGATCGACTCATGAACCCTCCAAGCGGTACAGGCGCGGACAAGCCGCGCCTTTTCTTTGTCGGTGTGGGCAATATGGGTAACCCCATGGCGGCCAATCTTATTCGCGCCGGTTACTCTCTCTGCGTGTTTGATCAATCGCCCGACAAGACAGTCAACCTCGTCAGCATGGGCGCACGCGGCGTCGCGAGTCTGGCCGAAGGTGCTGCGCAATGCGATGTGGTGATAACCTCATTACCCGGCCCGTCTCAAGTGCGAGACGTCATGTTCGGTGAGCAGGGACTGCTTGCTTTGCTTGCGCGTGGTTCAACCCTCATCGACACCACCACCAGCGCTGCCGACCTGGCGCGAGAATTGAACGACCAGGCACAGCAGTGCGGCATTGATTATCTCGAAGCGCCCATCACGAATGCGATTGATGCGGCTGCCGAGGGCAGGTTATCGATCTTTGTCGGCGGGGACGCGCAGTGCTTCGCAAAACATAAGCCCATCTTTGATGTGTTGGGCAATAAAATCTTTCATGTGGGGGCGCATGGCAATGGTGCCACCATCAAGCTGCTGACTAATTTGCTTTGGTTCGTCAGCGCTGCCGCGATCGGCGAAGGACTCATGCTGGGCGCAAAGGCCGGTGTACCGCTCGAGACGGTCTGGGAGGCGATCAAATCCAGTGCGGGTAACAGCTGGGTGGCAGAACATGATGTGCCCTCCATTTTTGCAGGCCACTACGACCCGAGTTTTTCGTTGGCCTTGTGCTGTAAGGATCTTGGTCTGGTCAATGAGATCGCGCGCAGTCAGGGCTATGAGCTCACGATGGGCAAATTTGTCGAATCACTCTTTCGCGAAGCAATGGCA
>JAJTGC010000103.1:0-3746 GCA_021298975.1 Oxalobacteraceae bacterium | reverse complement strand
ATTTCAGCAAACCGGGAGCACGGCAGAAGCAGTTGATGGCCGAGGCACATCGACACATGCCGCAGGGCGTGGCCGAGAACTATCGTTACTGGGGTGACGAGCGCACTGTCTTTGTGGACAACGCCAAGGGGTGCCGCATCACCGATTGTGACGGCAGGACCTGGGTGGATTTTCGTTTGGGTTATGGCCCCATCATTCTCGGCTATCGCGATGAACGTGTTGACGCTGCCGTGATCAGGCAGATCACGCAAGGCGGCACGCTTTCAGGTTTTGCGACAGAGCTTGACACCGAAGTGGTCAAGCAGATCAAGGCCATGTGCCCCAACATCGAGAAAATGCGCTTTGCCAATTCCGGTACCGAAGCGGTCATGGGTGCGGTTCGTACGGCACGCGGCTTTACCCAACGCGATCGGGTGGTGATTGTCGAAGGGGGTTTTCACGGCTTGTATGACGAGATGATGTGGAAGTCCGATATCGAACACTGGGATCCGAAGGGCAGCGCATCGCCGTCAGTGATCCCGTTTGGTGGCGGCATTCCACAGCGTGCACGCGATCTCGTGGATCTCATTGTGCTCAATGACCATGAGATGCTTGAGCATTTGTTTGTGCAGCAGGGTGAGCATATCGCGTGTGTCGTGCTCGAGCCCATCATCGGTAACGCAGGCAGTATCTCTGCCACACCCGAATGGTTGCAGCGCCTGCGTGACTTGTGCACGCAGTACGGCACCCTGCTCATCATTGATGAGGTCAAGACCGGATTTCGTGTCGCCAAGGGTGGTGCGCAGCAGCTCTATGGTATCCATGCGGACCTGACCACCTATGCCAAAGCGATGGGTAATGGTTACCCGGTAGCGGCCTTTGGTGGGCGTGCCGAGGTCATGGATGTCGTCGGCTCGAACAAAGGGGGTGTTGTTCATGGCGGCACTTATACGGCCAATCTGGTGGCGCTCTCGGCGGCGCACGCCACGCTGAACATTCTGGATCAAACCGATGCGCTGGCGACGATCAATCGGGTCGGCAACGACATTCGTGATTTACTGGGCAGAGTGTTCACTGCGGCAGGCGTTGAGCATGCGTTTGCCGGGCCACCGGCAATGCTCGGTATTCATTTCACGCCCGATGTGCCCCAGAGCTATCGCGATTGGCGCGTGACCAACAGCGATCTCTATCGTGATTTTGCATGGAAGCTGATTGATTACGGTGTCATGCTCGAACCGGATTCGCGCGAACCCTGGTTCTTGTGCGAAGCCCACGCTGACGTTGATCTCGGCTGGCTGGAAGAGGTGGCCACACGTGCCATGCGTGAAGCCTGCGAGGCGTCAGTACGTCAACGTCCCTGAGTATTCAGGCAGACACATCCACCAGCACACCAAAATCATCGCGCGTGGCGTGTCGGGGTGGTGGCGCCGGCATGCTCGACACGGGCTTGGCAAAAATCATTTGGTTCTGGCCATAGATTTCCTCAATCACCCGCCGCGCACCTGAGAGATTGCCGCTGGCAAGTGCGTGGCCGACCCGCTGAAAATAGCTGTCGGCGAGGGCGGGGTTGAATTCCACCAGCGCTTGATAGCAGGTACGTGCGTCCTGCAGATGCCCTGCTTTGAGCGCTGCGATCAGCGCCCTGAGCTTTTCCTGATGCTGATTGCGGCGACTCCCGCCCGAGGTCTCGTCTCTGGACTGCCGTGAGCCCACCGGTTCAATGTCTCTGCCGAGTTCAATGCCCATGATATTGCTCCTTTACTAAGGAAGCGCTGATTAAACAAAACCGGAAACTTTTGTGGCTGGCCTGAGGGCGCTGAACCCTTGATTTCTAAGTTGCAGGCACCGTACAACCGCGCAGGCTCACGAGGAAACGCAGCCACTTTGAGCGTATGCCTACGGCAGTTTTCAGCCGTTTTCTTTGCCGGTTTTCTTAAATATCGACAGATGCAGTGTTTTCTTCAGCCAAAGGAAGATCCTTTAGTCGCCTGTTGGGAAATTTATTTGCTCAAGAAAAATCAATAAATCGCTTATTTTTCAATAAGTTAAGAAATTGGCATTGCGTTTATTGAAAGAAGTGCCGGTTTTTTGACAATTGTTTGGCCTGTTTATTGCTTGTGCTAGCGCAAGGCCGGTGAGAACTGTTCGGATGAGCGCACCGGCATCGATTGGACGAGGCAATAAAGGAGAGAATCCATGAATCAGGCAATGACGCAGTCGGGTAACTTTGTTTATCCCGAATTACCCAAGCAGACCATCATGTCCCGACGGTCATCGACCGGCGGTGTACAGGACATCTGGCGCCAGCATGGCTGGGTGCCGCCCACCGAATACCAAAAAGATTTTCGTTCGTCGCTGAAAACGACGGCACATCTGGTGCCGCAAATGTATTGATTGTCTCCCCTGGTCTTCCCCCCGAAGGCATAGGATTAGCCCGCTGTGATAGCGGGCTTTTTTTGTTGTTCGCGACGCTTTTTTCCGGGCTTATCTCGCGGGTAAAAGCTTGGATAATACTTCGCGTTGCTCATCGCTGTATTCATCACAACGGCTGCTTCGGTCTGGCTGACGGAGGTGATTGAGGCCCGGTTGATTTGACGCTTCATAGCTGCGAAATGTTCTCCATGTCACCATGGCCATGGTCAGGATGGCTATGTGTCCGATCATGTTGTAACCAATGGTGACGAGCTCACCGAAATACAATCCAAATGCCAGGCACCAGAAGCAGCTCAACATAATCATCGTGAGGTACTTGGTCGCATCAGGTACACGATTCAATGCATTGCGATCGACGTGAAGAAGGTTCACGAACTCTTTGACGACGAACCGAATGAACTTGAAAAGACTGAACATAAATTCCTTTATTTTTAATTTTGGTTTTGAGGCCTGTGATCAATTCGTCTGGGCGATGTCGGCCATGGCGAGCCGCTTCAGGCAAGCAGAATTTTCCGTATTTCGATCGATGTCTAATATGTGCTTGTGAAAACTGAGGTCGTCAAAAGACGGTATCGCTGCCGCCGTTGGGGGGGTGATGTCCGAGGATTTCAGCACCTGAAAACCAGCGAGTGCCACCGACTTGTCAGCGCAGTTCACAACATAGTCAATCTGCTGGGCGCCATTGGCACCCATGTCAAAAAACTTGCGAACCTTGACCATTTGACGCGTGTTGTCCATCGAAAGCATGGTCCAGTTCTTGCCGGCGCCGGAAATCAAAACAGCCGGCTCGTTATCCGCAATCGTTGCTTGCTCACCGAACGATGTTGCCATCGCAGTCGTGGTCACAAGAAGACTGGCTACTACAAAAAATTTACGAAACATGTCGAACTCCTGAGGGCTTTGTAACCAGTGCGGTTCAAATTCTGACCGAATAGTAACATGCGATTATGTTTTGTCCAGAATATTTTTATATAAATCAAAAAACAATCACAACATAATATAAAATTTCCACAATAATATAAACAGTATATAAATTTTTTTAAAGGAATTGCTGTTTGATGAAGCGCGGGAGACGTCAGTAGCCCCAGTTGATGGATAAGCACGTAGGGAAGCCGTGCAACGGCCTGCTGTCGGAAGATAAGACAAAGACAATGGATCTCGGCCTGCGCCCACTACTGTCCGGAACATCTGCCCTGAAACGGATTCCTTCTTGTCAGTCTCTTACCGTTAACGATCATGGACCCCAGCTTGCGCTGGGGTGACGATTTTTAGGCTGATGGTCCTAAATTCCGTCACCCCAGCGCAAGCTGGGGTCCATGATCAATCCGTCGAAA
>JAJTGC010000028.1 GCA_021298975.1 Oxalobacteraceae bacterium | reverse complement strand
TCTTTTCGAGAATTTTGATCGCTATCGAAGCGCCATTGGTTATGTGCCACAGGACGATATCTTGCACAAAGATCTCACCGTGCATCAGGCGTTTTATTTTTCAGCGCGTATGCGCTTGCCGCCCGATACGACGGACTTGGAGATCGAGCAACGCATCAGCCAGACGCTTGAAGAGCTCAATCTGGTCGATCAAAAAGATCAACTGATCGGCTCCGTCGAAAATAAAGTATTGTCGGGCGGGCAGCGCAAGCGCGTCAATTTGGGCGTTGAGCTCGTATCGGATCCCGTACTCCTTTTCTTGGATGAACCGACCTCGGGATTATCATCAAGTGATACTGCGGACATCATTTCGGTTTTACGGGAATTGGCCAATCAAGGTAAAACCATCATCCTGACAATTCATCAGCCCTCGGCAGAGGTCTATAACAAGATGAATTATGTCTTGCTGCTCGCAAAAGGCGGGCAGCTTGCATTCTTTGGCCCACCGAATCCCGATTCATTTGATTATTTTCAGGCCACCAAACAAACGCCGGATGAAGTCATTGCCAATCTGGATAAAAAAGCGCCCAAAGAGCTGTCCGCATCGTATCGCCAATCGGCCCTGTTTTCGGAGTACGTCAAGGACAGGCAAGCTGACCGAGCAAATCAGCCCAATACCAACAAGCACAGCCATCAAAAGGCGAGGGCATTTCCGCTCGCGCAATTTTTTACACTCTTTCAAAGATTCTGTCTCATTAAGCAGCGCGACAAAGAAAATCTCATTTTCTTGACCTTGTTTCCGATTGCAATTGGTCTGCTGATAGGTAATCTATCGACAGATAAATTGGGCTTTTCCGTCCCGCTTTTCATCATGGTACTGGCAACGATTTTTTCGGGTTTGCTGAATGCCTGCAGAGAGATCGTCGCGGAGCGGGCAATTTTCAAGCGGGAGCGTCGGGTCAACCTGCAGATCATGCCATATTTGATGTCAAAAATTGTTTTGCTCTGGGCGATAGGCTTAATGCAGAGTTTGATTCTGATTATTGTCATGCGCAGCATCATCTCGCTTCATGCGAACACGGCCGAGGTATTTCTGGTGCTTGCTGCGACCTCACTGGCCTCAACCATCATCGGCCTGTTGATCTCGGCCATTGTGGTGGCAGAGACGCAAGCAATGTCGTTTACTAATTTAATTTTGATTGTTCATTTGGTGATGGGTGGCTGCGTTTTTCCGCTAGACCAGGACTGGAAGAAAGTGCTGGCGTCGCCGCTGATCAGCCGCTGGGCAACGGAGGCGCTGCTGGACTCTGAGCTGAGGGGTATGGACGGCAGTGAGAAAAGTGCAGAGTTCAAAGTACGCGAAATTGAAGCGAAAGGCTTGAAGTCAGACGATTTTGATAAAGATATATTTTTCATTTTTGGTATTTCTTTGGCGGCGCTGATGGCCACTGCTTTCGTTCTGTCGAGTCGGTCTCAAAATAAAAAAACTTGAAGACAGACGTATTGAAAAAGGAGTAGTTCATGAGATGCATGCTCTGTGGTACTGCGAATCGTGAGGACGCAAACAAATGCAAGCAGTGCGGATCCGACCTGACGAAAGAATCGAAGCCATTCTCAAGCATTCGCAGCACGCCTGCGCCTACGATACTGGTGACGAATTCGCCTGATAATAACAAGGGTGGCAGTGGCAGAAAGACTGAATATCTTGTGCCTGAGAGTGATGCCGACAACATGAGCAGTCCGGTGACGCCTCGCGAGACCGCTGGCAATAATAGTGCGCGCAAAACGCAATATATTCCCCCGGATGCGGCCGCAGCACTCGCACCGCAAGCCACCACCAAGCCCAAGCTTGTCGGATTTCTTGTGTCTTACACTTGGAATGTGTCGGGTGACGCTTTCAAGATTTATGAGGGAAAAAATAGTTTCGGATCGTCCAGTGCGGTCGATTCGCCGGTGCCTGCCGATCGGGCGATGAGCTCGGAACACTTTGTCGTGATGGTGCGGGGTGGTCGAATCAAAGTCAGGGATTTGACAACCACCAATGCAACCACTGTGGACGGCGTTGAAATTTGGGGCGATTCAGCTGATGCAAGCCATGGATCCAAAATAAAAGCAGGCGATACTGAATTCATACTGGCGCTCATTCCCTAATTGAAAAGTCGGCTACTGATGAAAATTATGAAAGAGAAACACAATATCGGAGGTAACGCATGTCAGCCAAGATGTTTGTCGGCGAGGGAACTGATCCGGGAAGAGTGAGGGAAGAAAATCAGGACGCCACCAGCTTCTTTCGAACGAGCGATGATGTTTGGACCGTATTGATTGTGTGTGACGGTATGGGCGGTCACGCGGGCGGCCGGCAAGCAGCGGCGATGGCATCTGAGGGCATCGGGCGGGAATTCGCTCAGCGTGTCGGCACCACGGCGCCGGCTGACGCATTAAGAGAAAGTATCAAGGCAGTCAACCGAAACATCGTTGAACATGCCGAGGTCAATACGGCGCTCCGAGGCATGGGTACTACTTGTGTGGTGCTCGCAGTGGCGCGCAATGAGGCCTACGTAGCCCACGTCGGGGACAGCCGCGTGTACCGTATTCGCCCGGGATCCGTTGAGCAGGTAACCAAGGATCATTCCTATGTTCAGAAAATGATCGATAGCGGTATCCTGACACCCGAACAAGCGGATGCGCATCCAGACGCGAATATGCTGATGCGTTGCCTCGGTGGCCGGCCCGATGTTGAGGTTGACGTGATGGGTCCTGAGCCTATGCTGGCTGGTGACCGGTATCTTCTCTGTTCCGATGGGCTCTGGGGTCAAGTGAGTGCCGTTGAAATCGCGGCCATGTCGATGGCGTTCTCTGCGCAAGATGCCGTTAATCGCTTGATCAATCTTGCCAATGAGCGCGGCGGCCCTGACAATATTTCTGTTCAAATTTACCATCAGGGTGAGGCACATCCACCCACGGGTACCTTTTCTCCTGAAAAATTTGCTGTCAAAAAGTTTTCAGACTCAATCAATGGGGCGGCGAGTCAGACCGAAGCGGGGGCGGCAAAGACCGGATTTGGAAAAATCAGTCGATGGCCGCTTGTCGGCGTTGTTGTCGCTGTGCTCGGCCTGTTGGTGATGGCATTTATGCAGTACAAAAAGAGTGCAGCAACGCCGGCAGAATCAAGGACACCAGCTGTCGTGGAAAAAGAGCGCTTGCCAAAGAACGAGCCTGCCCGGACGGACGACGCTGCCAACACCTCACATAACGGCGATGTATCGTCGGTCAAGGAAAACAAACCGCCTGAGACGGCCGCAGGAAAAAATCCGGCAGATGCGGGCGCATCCCGCGCGCCCAATTCGGCCAACGCACCCAAGGAAGCCAAGCCATCACCATCATCGCCTGCGTCAGGCGCACCGAAAGCGACTGATGCTGCTGAATACAAGCCGCCTTCGCCCAAATCCTCGCCACCGAAACTCCCACCGAAGCCTCCGCCGAAGCCTCCGCCGAAGCCGGGAACACCACTAACCAAGCCTGAACAATAGGCTCCCATGCGCAGGCCGCGTGGCATGCAAAGGCGATAGCGGTGTGTGAAAGCGTGATTGATACAAAGGGGTCATGAATGTCGTGTGCTCAATGAATAAAATCCGGTCGTGTCTCGTCTTGGCTGCTTGCCTGTTGCTGGTGGCTTGCGTCAGTCTGGTATTAAGCCCCAGACAGCAAGTTGTCATGTCGGCACTTGAGACAATGTGTCAGACAAAAAATGTGCAATCGTTGGCACCCTTTGTTACCGAGGATTTGCAGCTGCTGATTGATGTGTCGGGTCCGTTTGTGAATGTTTTGGAGCAAACCGGTATTTTTCGCATTTCAGATGAAATCGCAGCGGCTTGTCAGGAGACAGGTGTGAAATTCGGCGATGAGATCAAGGTGACGGATGACAGATATCTGGTGCGTTTGTCCTCAAAAGAAAAAAAAGTGGCCTATCAATTTATCGTCGTCAAACAGCGAGCTGAATGGAAAATTGCTTCGGTCAAGAAATGATTACCAATAGTGCCCGACCTACTGCCCAAGCGAAATAAAGCAAAGTGTTATTATTTTGGCTGTCGTTAAGCTCTGCACGATGTTTTTGTTCATTGTAATTAACCAAAAGAAGATCAAGCAGTGAGAGCGTTTGCCGTCCTTTTTTTGCTTTTCATCCTGTCCGCGTGCCACAAGCCCGCTGCCACGCCAGCAGGCAGCCATTTGAGCGCTGCCGATATTGGCAAACTGATTTTTCATGATGTGTCCCTATCGGCCTCTGGCAAGCAGTCCTGCGCCAGTTGTCATTCGCCCCAGCACGCGCACGCGCAGCCGAACGCATTGGCAGTGCAGTTTGGCGGGCCACTGCTGAACCTGCCTGGCACCCGGGCGGTGCCATCGGTGCGCTACCTCGCGGATACCCCGCCTCTTGGCTTTGATGATGAGGGAACGCCCGTTGGCGGGTTCAATCATGACGGCAGCGTTGATACCTTGGCGGCGCAGGCGGAGCGACCCTTGCTTGCAGCGAATGAGATGGCCAATCTCACGCGTGAGGCGGTCGTGGAAAAACTTCGCAAGGCAGACTATGCGGCTAAATTCCGGCAGGTTTTTGGTGAAGCAAGTCTGGATCAGGTGGATACGGCATTCGCCACGCTGGGGCTGGCTTTGGAGCACTATCAGCGTGATTCGCCTGAATTTCAGCCTTTCAGTTCACGGTACGACGCCTACCTGGTGGGTAAGACTCAGCTGAGCACTGCCGAAATGCGGGGGCTGAAGCTTTTCAATGACGAGAAAAAAGGCAATTGCGCAGCTTGTCATCCGAGCGCAAAACGCGAGGACGGCAGACCGCCCTTGTTTACCGACTTTACTTATGATGCGCTGGGTGTGCCTCGCAATGCGTCAATTCCTGCAAATGCTGACCCAAGCTACGCGGATCTTGGCCTGTGCAAGTCAGCCCGGGCTGGCCGGGCATCGCAGGACGGCGCCTGCGGCAAGTTCAAAGTACCGACCTTGCGCAATGTGGCCACACGTCAGGTGTTTTTTCATAATGGGCAGATAAAGAATCTGCGCGATGCCGTTGCCTTTTATTTCAGCCGCGACACGCAGCCTGAGCAGTGGTATCCGGTAAAAGCAGACAAGCGGGTTGCAAAATTCAATGACTTGCCGGCCCGGTATCACCTGAATGTGAATGTGGAAGAGGTACCGTACGGTGGCAAGCGCGGAGGCAAGCCCGCTCTGAGCGATGAGGAAATCGATGATGTCGTGGCGTTTCTTCGAACCCTGACGGATGAATGAGTTGTTGTCACCTATCGTTCACTCGCGGCGATCCCTGCGAATTCGCTGCGACACCCTTATCGACCTAAAAAAACAGGTTCTTCAGTGAGTCAGACAGAAGCTAAAGCGAGTACTATCAGGTGCAGCGTGTTTCCTCTTGGTGGCGTAGGGTTTGGTAGGGAGCGGCAGTCGCTGATTACTAGACTGTGCGGAGCGAAGCACTGATTAAACCCCCTAAACCTTGGTGGCCAAAAAAATTACGTGAAGTCCTTGATTTGTGAGCGAGCCGTATCGCGCAGCAGTGCGGGATAGCCGCAAAAAAGCGGATGTATTTAGCGTTTCCCTAACTATTGTTATTTTATTTGCGATGAAAACTTCGAATTCTGCAGGCGACCTGATGGTCGGTAGTGGCGTGATTGCCATTGGTACATTCAAGGTGCCTGGTGAGGCAACGATCAGTGGCAACGTACAGGGCGAGTTGACCGCCGCCACATTGCATGTGCTGCCCTCAGGCGAAGTTACGGGTAAATCTGTCGCGCAGACAATCGTCGTGGCCGGAAAGATGAACCAATCGACGACGGCAATGCAGTCTTTGGTGGTTGACGCTACGGGCGTCATTACGGGCGAGATCGCTTACGGCGATCTGGAAATCAAACGGGGTGGAGAACTGTTGGGAAGCATCACCCAAATCAAAAATCAGTCCAGACTGATCAAATAGCGAAGACTGATCTCGCCATCGGATCGCAAACCATTTTGAATTTGTACATCCTTTGAGTACCGCAGCTGCCATTGCTGCTTGGGGGATGTGAACAGCATGGTACCGAGGTAGAGGCGCGTGTTATCAGGCGCCCCGGTCGTCTGAATGCCTCCAACCTGCGTCGCACCACCGCGGTTGATTTGAGCACCGCCATAGAATTGCAGCACATCAGACTGCCGGTAGCGGAGGTAGCTCGTGAGTGCGTAGGAGGTGTCTTGCGTACGAACGCGGGTGCCTAAATATCGGTCATCCTCGCCGTAAATCGCAACTTCGGGCGCGACGTCGATGAGCCATTTGCCAGCAATCGGCTGCATCCATCCGGCACTCAACACGTAGCGCACGCGATTCTCGCCTACGTTCAAGGCGCTGCTTGTGTTGTATTCGCCTGTTGGAAAGCCGGCGAAAAGGCCGATCAGGCCGTAGGTGCGATTGGCCCGGTCGATATGAAACCAGAACGCATTGCCAACGCGAAGATCTCCCATGCCGCTGGCGTTGCTGCCTCGCAGTATCGTGCCAAGCGTCGAATTGGTGTTGATATCAGCATAGCCCAGTGCCACGACAGGCGCCCATGCGTATTGCTGGTTTTCTCCCAAAGCAAATACGCGGGACGCACGCAGCACCACTTGATTCGCAATTGCTTCGCCCGCTTCGGTGCGGACGCCGTTCGCATATCGTCCGGTGAACTTTTGATGACCGCCGTAGACGGTGACGTTGACTGAGCCGCTTGGCAAAGCAACAAAGTCAGTGGGGTAAATATCGTTGACTGCGGCGTTCGCTGCCGCCACGACTAGCCACAGCGAGGCGGCGATCCCTATGCGAGGTGGAAATCTCATTATGCTTGGCTATTGTTATAGCAATTTTTATTTTAATAATCGGTAACAAGCTTCTGTCACCGAGACTTATCGAGACGCTAAAACAAAACCAAGGAAGCGCTGATTCAATCATCCCCCCATCGCACTACGGCGCTGGCTCGCCATAAATTGTGAAGTGGATCAGCGTCTCCCTGAAACTTGTGGGTCGCTGATGTTTCTTTGTTGAAACTTTAACCCAAGCAGCGAGAGTCTGCACAGGAAGATGTGAGCTAGTGAGAATTTCTCGGGTTCATCTCAGCGTACGACGCAGATTCAGGGCAACGCTGAATAAAAACCATTGGGTAGCGAGCGAGGACCGCTTTGCGATGAGGATCTCAGCTAAATCATCGACTTAGCGTGATTTTTTGATTACAAAAGTTTTCGGTTGTAATAAGTCAGTGTTTCCTCCGACCTTATCTCGTTAGATGCAAATATGAAAACTAAAGCCTCGCCGCATGATTCTGACAAACGTGGATAATAAGGTCTGAAATTAAATGATCATCGTCCGACGGTTGCCCGGAGGCTCTTGATCTTGCGTTTCACAACGACCGTGTATCTCTGCAAACCTTACAGGCCATGCTGGACAGCGATTATTTCATTCCCATCATCATTTCTGTTGTTACCGCGCTGTTGATCGGCGGGCTGTATTTGTTCACGACCTTCTTTCGGGATGGTGATGACGAGTAGACAGCAGCCCGACGATGCAGCAAACGTAAGCTCACACCCGCTTATCTTTTAGGATCTTCATGAATCACATCCGTTTGCTTTGCGCGCTCATGGCGACTGCCGGCTTCGCCAGCCTAGCCGTCGCTGAGACACCGAGAACCGAAACACTGCCGTCCGGTGTCATCATCGAGCATCTGAAAGAGGGTACCGGTGCGAACCCGACCGTCAACGACACGGTGGTAGCGCATTACCGTGGCACGCTGGCCGACGGCAAGGAATTCGACAGCAGCTACAAGCGCGGGGAGCCTGCTGCGTTTCCGTTGACGCGCGTCGTACCGTGCTGGACTCAGGGTATGCAGAAAATCCGCGTTGGTGGCAAAGCCAGGCTGACCTGTCCTTCTGCGACTGCCTATGGTGATCGCGGCTATCCCGGCCTTATTCCCGGTGGCGCAGTGCTGACTTTCGAGGTTGAGCTGGTGAGCATCAAGAAATAGCCGCAAGCTATTCAGGCTGACATTACAGCGGGCAAATGCGCGCGGCCTGATGGCGACAGCCTCGGCGCGGCGCCATTGCGTATCGTGCCGCGTCTGTGCTCATGAGGCAAACGCTGACGTTTTTCGTGGTGTTTGTTGTCTTGCATTTCCTGCAGCCGTCGGCATGCATCGGTTTTATGCGCGCACGTCGACGGTACCGCCGGTAATGAATGAACTCGCATCGACAGGCCGCTCGGGAGGCGCTTTGCGGGGTTCGTACAGCGGCGGATAAAGCGATGCAGTCCGTTGTCGTTCGATGGACTGGTTTTGTTCTGATTGAGCGAATGCGGTTTTTGACAGCGCCTCATTCAAGCGCTCGGTTTTCAGGTAATCGCGCTGCGGTGCAGCCTTGCTGGTGTCCTGATTTTTCAGCGCGGTGACGTTCCGTTGCAGCTCCCGCACACGCTGTTTCTCATCCGCGCGCGGCACATCTTTATAGGCCACCGCGTGATCCAGGTCTTTTTTGTACGTGGTCAGGCTGCGGTCCCGGTTTTGATACATATCCGAGGAAGTATCGATTCTTGGCATAGGCTTTGATGGCTCGCGCTTGGGATATCCGTAGCGGATCATACGACATAAATCAGCGCGCGCTTTTTTTGATGGCAGAGCCTGCCGTCGGTTATCCTCTGGACTGCACCGCCTGTTGATGAGGCACGCCTTGACCCTGCCTTCATGATCCCGCTCAGATTAACTGCCGTCCCTCGCCTGCTAGGCAAAGTTCTGTTGGCCTTGCTCGGGCTTTTCGTGCTGCTGGCCAGCCTCGTCATCTATGTGGCGCTGGCGGGTATTGCAATTGATGGCAGTCTTTACCGCAAGCCGCTGGAGACACTGCTCTCGGAACAGCTGGGTCGACCGGTGTACCTTGATGGCGCATTGGATCTGCAGATCAGCCTGAAACCGGCGCTTCGCGTTCGCGACCTCCGTATCGCCCAGCCTGACAATTTTGGTTCGTCCGATTTCGTTCGTGTCGGTGAACTACAGGTGCGCCTCGACCTGTGGCCACTGGCTCACGGGCAGTTCAAGGCAGATACCTTGTCCGCCAGTGGCGTGAGCATCCATCTGAAGCAGCGAGCCGATGGCACGAATAACTGGACCTTCCCGAATTTTGACGAGAAGCCCGGAACTGCCTCATACAAGCCCTCTGATCAAGATGCCCTGCCGGAGCACATCTCGGGTATCGACATCCGCAAGATCGAGTTACGTGACCTGAGCGTGGAATTTCGCGGTGTAAACGATAAGCCAGTGCTTTTTGCATTGAATAAATTCGACGCCAGCTTGCCCCTTGACGGACCCTTGCGGGCCACCGCCGAGGGCAGCGTCGACAAGACCATGCCCTATGGAATCAAGATCGAGGGCGGGCGACTGAGTGATCTGGCGCGCGGCGCGTCGGCCTGGCCACTGTCTTTGCGGCTGGATTTCGCCGGTGGTCTGATGACGGCAAACGGTTCATTGTCACCGGCAGACACGCAGCTGCGGTTCGGTCTTGGCACGCCCGACCTGGGCAAGTTCGGGCGCATTCTCGGTGTGGATTTGCCGGATGCAGGCAGCGCCGGTATCGCAGGCGCACTGCAAGTGCGACCGGGTCAGGTGGATATCCGTCAGCTCTCGGGAGCGCTGGGCAAATCGTTGATGACGGGGGAATTATCCGTCGATATGCGTCAGGAGCGTACCCGCTTGTCCGGCACGCTGGCATTGCCGGTGCTCGATCTGCGGCCTTTTCTTGGGCAAGACACCGAGGAGGAACCACCGACGGATTTTCGCGCGCTCTATCTGAGCCTGGCCAAAGCGCGCCTCGATCTGCAGCAGCTTAATCAATACGATGCCGATCTGAGTCTCACCGTCGACAAATGGCTGAGCTTGCCCGGTGATATACGCAACGCTTCACTCAGGCTCCGGCTCGATGCCGGCCGCTTGAGTGTGCCCGTTCAGGCAAGCATCGCCTCTGTGCCTCTGAAAGGCGAGCTCAACGTTGATGCTGCGGGCGCCATCCCCGCGTTTCGGATCAGTCTTGGCGCTGAGAACGCAGGGGTGGGTAGTCTGGCGCAGCTGCTGACCGGACTACCGGGAATTGATGGGCGGTTGGGGCGTCTGAAGATCAGCTTGTCTTCCGAGGGAAATAACGGGCAGGCGCTCATGAAAAAACTGGCCTCGGATGTTGAGCTGAGTAACAGCCGCCTGAGCTACGGTAACCTCAGTGGGGGCAAGCCGGTCAGTTTTTCCGTCGACAAATTGCGGGTCGAGCTGCCCTCTGAAAGTCCGCTGCGCGGCAGCTTCAAGGGACAGTTGTTGGGCAAGCCGCTCGAGGCAAAGCTCACCGGTAATGATCTGATCAGCATCGTCAAATCAGGCAGTTCCCCGATGGAGTTCATTGTGCAGTCTGGGCGCGTTTCAGCGCGCGTTGCAGGCGTGCTCGATGCCACGCTTGGCACTGCGCAGTTGCAATTTAGCCTGGGCGCCTCCCACGCGGGCGATGTCGCGGCGTGGCTGGGCTTGTCACCCGAAGCGCGTGCACCGATTGCGCTGGCGGGCCAGCTGCACATGGCTGAGGATCAGTGGAAGCTGAGTAACCTCGTGTTTCAGCTCGGCCAAAGTGGTGTCTATGCAGAACTGTCCCGCAGCCGTCACAACGGCAGACCGTTGTTATCGGGCCGTATCGAGGCCACCAGCGTTCACGTAGCCGAGCTTGAATCGATTGTGTCGGGCCAGGTGGCCACCAAAGCGCATGCCGCGCCAAAGTCGTCCACGACGCTCGACATCCCGCTACTGCCACGGCGATTGGTATTTGATGATGCGGATCTTCGTTTGCGCGCACAGGGCATCCAAGGTACGCGCTTGCCGATGGGCGAGCTGGGCTTTGATATGCATTTACGCCAAGGCTACATGCAGAGCTCGCCGTTTTTTGCGGATATCGCTGGTGCACGGTTTGATGGCGCGCTGATGCTGGATTTGCGCGAAGAACCACGTGTACAGCTATGGCTGGGTGCCACTGATGTCGACATCGGCAAGGTACTGCGTCAGCTGAAATTGGCACGCGATCTGGACGCCGGCTTTGATCGATTTGCCTTGTATCTGGATAGCCACTCGGCACAGCTCTCCAGTCTTCTGGCCAACGCAAAACTGATCGGTGAAATCAGGGGTGGCAGGTTGCTCATGCGTGACGCAGGCAGTGGTCACAAGACCAGCATAGCGATTAAACAGGGAACGCTGACGGCGATGCCGGGCGAACGTTTGCGCTTGGAGCTAGGCGCGGCGCTGGAGGACATACCGCTTGAGCTGGCCTTGTACAGCGCGCCGGTCAAAGATCTGATCGATGCATCTCGCCGGGTGCCCTTTGAATTATCGATGTCGGCGGTCAGTACCCGGATGACGCTCAGCGGCACGATGGATCGCGATATTGAGGCGCGCGATGTCGAACTGGGGATGAAAGTGCAGGGTGAGCGACTCAATCAGCTCGACAAGCTCCTGCATGTCTCGCTGCCCCCCTGGGGACCGTGGTCAGCGTCGGGACGCTTTCGGATGTCGACACGCGGCTATGAGGTCGAGGATCTGCAACTCATCGTCGCCAACAGCACGCTCACGGGGCGAGGCAGTCTGGTGACCTCGACAGCGCGTCCCCGGTTGGATATGGCGCTCAATTCGCCTCTGATACAGCTGGATGATTTTGCCCTGAATGGCTGGTCCGCGATTGAGGGGAAGACCACCACGGCAGCCCCTGCTGATCTTGCACTGGATCAGGAAGCTCTGCGCAAGGCTGCAGCAGAAAAGAGTGATCAGATTCAAGGCTTGCTCAGTCCGGCCACGCTGAAAAAAATAGAGGCCTCGCTCGCCGTCAGGGTTGAGCGCGTGATGTCGGGCAAGGACGTATTGGGCAATGGCGAAATGCTTGCGCGTTTGCATGATGGCCGTGCCGACATTGGTCCGATCAAAGTCGAGATGCCGGGCGGTTCGGCCCTGTGGTCACTGGCCTACGAACCCACGGATCGCGACGTGATGGCGCGCCTGAAAATTGATGTCGACAATTTTGATTATGGTGTGCTTGGTCGCCGCATCAAGCCGGATACCGATATCGATGGGCGCTTCACGCTGCATGCGAATGTGAGCTCGCGTGCGCCGCGCTTGTCCCAAATTTTGCAGCACGGTAGCGGGCAGATTGATTTTGCGGTGTGGCCAAAGAATCTGCGTTCCGGGGTGTTTGATATGTGGGCCGTTAATGTGCTGACGGCCTTGCTTCCCACCATCAATCCAAACAACGCCTCCAAGGTGAATTGCGCGGTGGGCCGTTTTGGTCTGAACAATGGCAAGCTGAGTCAGCGTGCGCTGGTGATTGATACCAGTCAGATGCGGGTGACAGGCAATTCCTCGGTGGATTTCGCGGCGGAGAAATTGAACATTCGCTTGCAACCTCAGGCGAAAACTGCCCAGTTTCTAAGTCTGGCAACGCCCATCGAAGTCAGCGGAAGCTTCGGCAAGTTTCATGTCGGGGTTCGTCCCGGCGATGTGGTGGAAACCGTGGTGAGACTGGCTACTTCCGTGATCTGGGTACCCATCAAAAAACTGTTTTCCGAAAAAGTGCCTTTGGATGGCAGCGACGTGTGTGTGTTGCCTCCGGCACCCTGATGCGGTGTCAATCCAATTTTCTTTGCCAGCGCCATCACGGCGCCCGGACGCCCGTCCTGACTGGGCGAGTATCAACCCGCACAGCAGGAGCGCCTCCCCGAGCGAGAGGAGGCGCTTGGTGGTCCGTCTTAGTTGCGGTAAGGGGCGACAGGCAGACTCGGCACGTTCGCAAACTGCGCGGGCACTTCGCCCGTGAGTGTCTTGAGGAACGCCACCAGGTGCGATACGTCGTCATCACTGAGCGTTCTACCCAGCTGCAGACGGGCCATGATACGTACGGCATCGTCCAGCTTGGCCACCGATCCGTCATGAAAGTAAGGGGGTGTCATGGCCACATTGCGCAACTGTGGCACTTTAAAAATATAGGTGTCTTCGGGCTTTTGGGTGTCGTGGAATTTGCCTTTATCGCGGCCCTTGAGCAAGGCCATTTCCTTGCTGCCCGTCGCAAGCCAGTAGTCTTCCGTGAGACCGAATTTCTGGAAGCTCTGTCCGCCCACGACGGCGCCGTTATGGCAGCCAGCGCAGCCATAGCTCATGAATTTATCCAATCCGATTTTGGCGTCCTTGCTGATGGCTGTCTGGTCGCCTTTGAGGAAGCGGTCGAACGGCGCTGGCGTGAGCAAGGTGCGCTCGAAGGCGCCGATGGCGGTGGCCCAGTTCTCTGCGGAGACCGGTTCTTTCTCGTTCGGGAAGGCTTTTTCGAAGTGAGGGCCGTAGCCCAGAGAAAGCATCTTTTCCTCGGCCTCGGCATAGGTCTTGTTGCCGTAAGCGAGCGGGCTGAGCAGGGCTTTCATCGCCTGTTCTTCAACACTGACCCGGTTGCCGCCGTAGTGCTGTGAAATCAGGAGCGGGGTGTTGAATACGGTGGGCGCATTGCGGGGCAGGATGGTGCCATGGACGCCGACTGACAGTGCAAGAGAATCCGCGCCGTAATAGCTGGGGTTGTGACAGGCCGCACAGCTCATCCGGCCGTCGGTTGAGACGCGAGTTTCAAAAAAGAGCTTTTTGCCTAACTCCACGCGTTCGCTGGAATGCGGGTAGTCGTCTACCTGGGCAGTGTCGGGCAGGGGTTTGAACAGGCCACGGGCACGTTCCAGCAAGGCTGTATCGGTATTCTCGGCGACTGCCAAGCCCACCAGAACCGTGGCGGCGATCGCCAGCGCGGTCAGTGCGCTGCGTTTGAGAAGGGTAGTGGTCATCGTTACTCCAGAGTGGTGTTTTGTCGATTTTTTAAGCATTTCCCCAAGATAATTTTGCGCTATTTCCAGCGGTTCTGCCTATGCCTTGGGAAATGGATCCGCGCACGGCGCCCAGCGCAGGGTCTCAGAAGAAATGCCGCATGCCGATTTCCATGCTCCATTTTATTCCCAGTCGCGCATCGGTTCCGGATAAGCCGGTGCCGGGTCGAACGTAGAAACCGGTTTTGGGTGAAATGAACCGACCGACTTCGGCCTTCGCAAAGGAGCTGTACCGGTTGGAGCGCTCGTGATCGAACCAGTAATTGACCTCGACAAAGCTGTAGGTGCGGGCTGGCCAGCGCGTGAGCAGGGAGGTTCGGAAGTTAGTGTAGTGCACGTGTTCCCGGCTGTCATCGCCGCCGACCGATACACCGTGCTGCACGTAGGGAAAAAATACCGATTTGGCAGACGGAATGTCGATAGACCAGAAGGCAAAGGGCGCCAGCACATGCTTGCCTGTGGCCAGATTTGCGCTACTGGCGGTGTCCAGACTGATCTCGGAACCCACCACCAAAGCGTAGCCCTCGTTACGAGCCGCGCGCCAGGCGAGTCGGGTCAGCAGATTGCCGACACCCTCGGAGGAACCGCTGCCACTACCCGGATCGTAGTGGACGACCGGCAGTTCCGCACGAATGGCAAGCGAATTGCTGAATGCATATTCGACGCGGGGCACAACCAGCATCATCGAGGCCGTGCCGTAGTCAATGTATTCGCTGCGCACATCAAAGCGATGTTTGAAGTCGGTCGGATCAATCCGCTTGGTGACATCCATCGTGGTTTCGGCTGGCCGCGCCTCTGGCGATGGCGCTTTGGTCACAGATTCTTCGGCATGCGCACTCGCCGAAAGCAGCACGCCGAGAATCAGACCGCAAAAAAGAGTAAAGGGCCGTGTGCGGCCCGGTGAAAAAACGTGTGGATGGGTCATTTTTATTTTGTGTTGAACAAGCGTTCGATCCTGATTCGCTGAAGTTTCCGAGGGGGTCATGGCCCGCTGACTGACTTGGGCACCCGGTTCATCCATCTGGTCGAAATACTTAAGGCTGTTTTGTTATAAATATAGCACGCAAGGTGCGATATTCGATATTTTGACCGATTAACGCGCCGCTGCCGTAAAATTCAGGGTACCGATAACCCTTCAGGCAATGGCTGACCTATCCGGACAGTTTGATTGGCCTCCCGCATTATGTACCCCCTACTCATCGCTCGTATCGCCCCGCGTTGCTTCTGGCTGGCTTTATTGCTGTTCGCCGCACCGTTGCAGGCAGCGCCCGCGGCATGGAAAGATGATCTGCAGCCCATTCCGGCTCAATCCTGGAATCGCGAACGAGCCGCCCATTTACTGGAACGCGCCGGATTTGGTGCGACGCCTTCAGAAATAAATCATCTCGCTGCGATGACGGTGGAGCAGGCAGTGCATTATCTGGTGCGCTACCAGAGCATCAAACAGTCCTTGCCCCCATTTGAGCCCTCCGACAGTTTCGATGCCGGTCTCGATCCCTTTGCGGTGTCGCGTCCCGCTGCCACGGACTTGGCGCGTGACGAGGGCGAGGCGCTGGGGGTGAAAGTCAAACCCGCCGGCAATCGTCGCATGCAACAGGTTGCCGATCGTTTTCTTTACTGGCTGCGAGCCAGCAAACTGGAAACGCAACGTGTCACTTATTGGTGGGCACATCGCATGCTGCTCACGCAGCGGCCGCTGGAAGAAAAAATGACGCTCTTCTGGCATGGTCATTTCGCAACCAGTGAGGAAAAGGTTCGTGATTTCCGAAAAATGCATCTGCAAAACGAGCTGTTTCGTGCTCAGGCCACCGGTAATTTTCGCAGCTTGCTGATTGCGGTTGCCAAAGACCCGGCGATGCTGGCCTATCTTGACGCGGGGGTAAACGTCAAAGGCGCACCGAATGAAAATTTTGCCCGCGAAATCATGGAATTGTTCACCATGGGTGTCGGTAATTACTCTGAAATTGATATCCGAGAAGCGGCGCGTGCTTTCACTGGCTGGAATTATCAGGGCGTGAAGTTTGTATTGAATCCTGCACTGCATGACAACGATCCGAAAACGATACTCGGCCGCACCGGCAATTTCGATGGCGAGCAGGTGATTGACCTTATTTTGTCGCAGCCTGTAACCTCGGAATTCGTGGCAGGGAAGCTGTACCAATATTTCGTGCGTGAGGACCTCTCACCCGCATTGCGCGTACGGCTCGGTCGTTTGCTGCGTGACGCGAATTACGAGATCGCGCCGTTTCTGGAAACGGTATTCCTGTCGCGTGATTTTTACAGCGATGCCTCGGTCGCGACCCGTATCAAGCCACCGGTCGAGCTGGTCATTTCCACCTACCGAAAAATGGGAATGAAAGAAATACCCGGAATCCCTGATTTCAACGACCTGACCGACGCGATGGGACAGAAACTGCTGTTCCCGCCCAATGTTGCGGGCTGGGCGCAGGGTCGCAGCTGGATCACACCGGGCTTGTTGCTCTTGCGGGGCAATTTTGTGTACGACACGGTCTTCCCCCCGATTGATTTCGTCGCCAATGACAGGGTACCGAATGAGCGTTATCAGATTCTCAGCGTGGCAGAAAAACTCTCGCTGGGATCGGATGTAACGTCGGCCACCAAGCCGGATGGCAAAGACCTGACCTCCATGTCCATGCAGGCTGATCGTGACGAGGATTTCAATACGCGCCTGGCCAGTTATCACGCCTGGCGCAAGGCAATCGAGAAGGTCAAGCCGATTCCACGTACGACGGCACAACTGGATCTGTCAGGGATGGTGCGTGCCGCAGGTTGTTCCACTGCGCGCGACGCTGTGGAGCATTTGCTGCTGCGCTTTGTATCCGTACCGGTGAACGCGGCGGCGCGCGACAGCTTGGTGACGATGCTCGAAACCGATCTGGGTACCGCCGATCTCAAGCAGGCAGATACGTACATGGAAGATGCCTTGCGCAATGCGCTGCACGTGATCTTGTCGCTGCCGGCGTACCAACTGGGATAACCATGAACCATTCACATTCAGGCATGACCCGACGCGATTTGCTCAAGGCGCTGGCAAGTGCAGGCCTTGTGTCTGCTCTGCCGACAGGTATCGCCCAGGCCGCTGTACCGTTATCCAAACGCATTCTGGTGGTGGTCGAACTCTCCGGCGCCAATGATGGCCTCAACACCCTGGTGCCGTACACCGATGATGCGTATTACCGTCTGCGGCCAAAAATTGGTATCCGCGAGACCAAGCTGCGCAAGATCGACGACCAGTATGGTTTTAATTCGAGCATGTCGGGCTTCGAGAAGCTCTACAAGGAGGGTCGTATGGCCATCGTGCATGGCTGTGGTTATGCCCAGCCATCGTATTCGCACTTCACCTCCATGGCGTACTGGCATACGGGCGTGCCGAATGGCGGTGAACCCTATGGCTGGCTGGGGCGCGTTGCCGATGCAATCGACCCCGAGCTGACACCGAATTTTCTGGTCAATATCGATGAGCGCCAGTCGCTTGCGGTGCGAGCAGCGCGTCACGTGCCTGTGGTGTTTGATGATCCCGAACGCTTCATGCGCAAGGGTCTGTATCAAAGCCGCGCGGTGCTCGATGGCGGCAGCGAGACGGCATCTGACAATCCGTCGCAACGTTTTCTGGATGAGGTTGCCCAGAGCGCAAAACAGGCATCGCAGCGGGTGCGTGCAGCTTGGGACAGCTACAAGACGCCGGTGGATTACGGCATCATCGCCCTCGACCTGCCCAAGGTTGCGTCAATGATTGCCGCCGATCTGCCAACGCGGCTGTATCACGTGGGATATCGGCACAATGCGTTTGATACCCATGTGCAGCAGGTGGATCAGCATCAGCGCTTGCTGAGTTATGTTTCGGATGCGATTGCAGGCTTTCTCAAGGATATGGATCGTATCGGCCGCGCGGACGATGTGACAGTACTGGTGTTTTCGGAATTCGGACGCCGGGTGGCCGAGAACACGAGTCTGGGTACCGATCACGGCACGGCAAACCATATGTATGTGATCGGCAAGCCTGTGCGTGGCGGTCATTACGGCAAAGCGCCATCGCTCACCGATCTTGATGAGAACGGCAACATGAAGTACACCACCGATTTCCGGCAAGTCTATGCCAGCCTCATCGAAGGCTGGCTGGGATACGCTGACAGCAAATCACTGCTCTCCGGACAGTTCCAACCATTTCCGCTTTTTACCTAGGGACCACCATGGCTGCGCATTTCGATCTTCCTGATATTCGTCTTTTCGTCAACATCGCTGAGGCCAACAGTCTCACGCGCGGTGCAGAGCGCTCGCATATGTCACTGCCTGCTGCGTCCATACGCATCAAGAATCTGGAAGAGGGGTTGGGCGTGAAGCTGCTGTATCGCACCAGTCAGGGTGTCACACTCACGCCACCGGGCCAGGCCTTCATGCATCACGCGCGATTGGTGTTGCAGCAGCTGACTGATCTGCGTGGCGATCTGGCTGAGTATGTGAATGGCTCACGTGGTCATGTGCGCATGCTGGCCAACACGACCTCCATGGCGGAGTTCCTGCCGGCGCTGTTACCTCGGTTTCTTGCGACGCATCCGGATGTCAATATCGATCTCAAGGAACGACTGTCGAATGACATCGTACGCGCTGTGTCGGAAGGCAAGGTAGAGATCGGTATCGTGGCCGGCAATGTCCGTACCGAAGGTCTGGAAGCGATTCCTTTTCGCGAAGACCGCCTGGTATTGGTTACCTCGGAATCGCATCAACTCGCCGGGCGCGAGCGTATCGAATTCAACGAGGCACTGGCACACGATTTTGTGGGCATGCTGGAAGCCAGCGCGATCCATACCTTTTTGGCGCAGGCGGCCAATGAATTGAATCAGCAAATCAAAATCCGGATTCAGGTCGGTAATTTCGAAGCGGCTTGTCGCATGATCGAATCCAATGTCGGTATCGGCGTCGTGCCATTCTCCGCCGCCAGTCGGCATGCGCGCAGCATGCGGATCAAGACCGTCGAATTGTCGGATGAATGGGCAATCCGCAAGCTGCAGGTCTGCGTGCGCAGCCTGCAATCGCTGCCGGCATTCGCGCGCGAGCTGGTCGAATTGCTGGTGGCTGACGCACACGAAGTTGCCTGAAATACCCGTTTGCAGTGCGTAGCGGCCTGTAAATCCGTGCCAGTCACAGGGTTAAGTCGCTTCTAAGCGGCGCTTCCAAATTTCTGAATTGTTGGGGCTTGTGGGATAAGTCAGACTTTGCGCTTCGGGCGCATTTGTCGGGGGTGGATGTCGACGCGCGCCACTCCAAGGAAAGCCCATGTCCCATTCCAGCGACGCTCATCAGGATATTCGCGACGCCATCCGCGCCTTGTGCGAACAATTCCCTGCCGAGTATTTTCGTCAGATTGATGAAGAACGCGGTTATCCGGAAGCCTTTGTTGACGCGCTGACGCAAGCGGGTTGGCTGGCGGCGCTGATCCCTCAGGCCTATGGCGGATCGGGTCTCGGTATGGTTGAGGCCTCGGTGATCATGGAGGAAATCAATCGTGCCGGGGGTAACTCCGGTGCCTGCCACGGGCAGATGTACAACATGGGCACCTTGCTGCGCCATGGATCAACGGTACAAAAAGATTTTTACCTTCCCAAAATTGCCAAAGGCGAGTTGCGACTGCAATCGATGGGCGTGACTGAACCGACCACCGGCACCGACACCACCAAAATCAAAACCATGGCGGTGCGCAAGGGCGATCGCTATGTGGTCAATGGCCAAAAGGTCTGGATCTCGCGCATACAGCACTCCGACCTGATGATCCTGCTGGCGCGTACCACGCCGCTGGCCGAGGTCACAAAAAAATCCGAAGGCATGTCCATTTTCATTGTGGATTTGCGCGATGCGATCGGCCATGGCATGACGGTGCGGCCCATTCGCAACATGGTCAATCACGAGACCAATGAACTCTTTTTTGAAAATCTTGAAATCCCGGTGGAGAACCTGATCGGTGAAGAGGGCAAGGGTTTCAAATACATACTCGATGGCCTCAATGCCGAGCGCGCACTGATCGCTGCGGAGTGCATTGGCGACGGCTTCTGGTTCATCGACAAGGTCACTAAATACGCTAACGAGCGCATCGTTTTCGGCCGACCCATCTCTCAAAATCAGGGTGTGCAATTTCCCATCGCAAAAGCCTATGTCAATCTCGAGGCAGCGAGCCTGATGCGCTACAAGGCTTGCGAGCTGTTCGATGCGGGCAAGCCGTGCGGCGCCGAGGCGAACATGGCCAAGATGCTGGCCGCCGATGCCTCCTGGGAAGCAGCGAATGCCTGCCTGCAGTTTCACGGTGGTTTCGGGTTTGCGTCCGAATACGATGTGGAACGCAAATTCCGCGAGACGCGTCTCTATCAGGTCGCGCCTATTTCGACCAATCTGATTTTGTCGTATGTCGCCGAGCATGTACTCGGCATGCCGCGCTCCTTCTGAGAGGCTGTGATGAAATCTACCATTGCCCCGAGTCAGCAACTGGCCGAGTTTGCCGCGAATCTGAAGTTCAGCGACATTCCCGACGACGTGGTGCGTCGTACGGAAGATTTGCTGCTGGACTGGTTTGGCTCTGCGCTTGCAGGCAAGGTGGGACGGCCAGTG
>JAJTGC010000102.1 GCA_021298975.1 Oxalobacteraceae bacterium | reverse complement strand
CGAGCAAGATCCAGATATTCTTCACAATCCTTGCCACAAATCTCCTCCAGCCGCGCCAGATGCTGGCGAGCCTTGTCGAGATTACCGGCTTTCACGTAAGCCTCACCTAAATATTCATGCGTTCCGCGGTGATTGGGATCGATACCGAGCGCAACCTTGTAGTGGGTGAATGCGCTGTCAAGGTCACCTGATTTTCGAAAGGCAAAACCCAGGTGGCTATGAAGGTCGGCATTTTCCAGACGCTTGTTCGCCGCCTTGAAATGATCAATCGCGGTTTTCCAGTCCTTGCGCTCGATGGCTTTTTTTCCCGCCATAAAATCAGGATCGGCGCGATTGGCCTCCGGATTCGTCTCGAGTGTGCCCGCACAGGCAACCGACACCGGCCCAAAAAAAATCAGCGCGCAAATGAATAACAATGATCGGAAGGTGGTCATGGGAATCTCCACATTTGAAATGTTAAAGCATCGATGATGACGTCCACTTATGATGCAAAATAACTAACTTGAACACGAACTGCCCTGACGAATGGAATTAAATTATCACGGCACGAAATTTTTTGCCCGTAATGGTGGAAAATCGCGGTTCTTTGAATCGGCTTGCTTCTCTGCTCATCGCATCGGCACTACCCAATGACCCAGGACGTTTCCGCGCCAGATACACACCGCCGCCTGTTCTACCAAGTGCTGGCGATCACGACCCTGATCAAGCTATGGCTGGCGCTTGCGATCCCGCTGACCGGCGACGAAGCTTATTTTTACCAATGGGGCAAGCATCTGGATTGGGGCGGGTACTACGACCATCCGCCAATGGCAGGCTGGATTCTGTGGCTGCTGCAGCAGTTTTCCTCGAATCTGCTGGTATTGCGGCTGCCGGCGATTCTGCTGTGGATCGTAATCACGCTGGGCATGATGGATATGCTCGACCGGCTGGCGCCGGCAGCAGCGGGCAAGCGCTGGCTCCTTGGCAGCCTGTTTCTGGCGCTGCCGTTTACGTGGTCGCTGAATCTGATTACCACCGATACGCCGCTGATTTTTTTCCTGTTTTTTTCCGGCTATGCGCTGATCCGAGCCGAGCTGGCCGATCAGCTGGGCAATGAGCTGCGATGGTATGCGGCCTGTGGCGTGCTGCTCGGGTTGGCCTTGCTGTCGAAGTATTTTGCGGGCTTGCTGGCGATTGCCTACGCCGTCTATTTTTTGCCACGACGCGGTGGCTGGTGGCGTTTGCTGGTCATTGCGCTCTGTGCGCTGCCTTTCATGCTGCTCAATCTTGCGTGGAATACGACCCATTGCTGGAATAATTTCCTTTTCAATCTGATCAACCGAAATCAGGGCGCCCATTTCACGCTCAAGCATCTCGCTGTATATGTGGCGATGATGATTTATCTGGTCACGCCATGGTCCGCCTGGCAGATCATCAAAATCAAACACTGGCGTGATGACTGGCGGCTGACATCCCTGTTTGTCGTGCCATTCGTATTATTTCTTTTATTGGCGTTTTACAAAAGCATAGGCCTGCACTGGGTGCTGGCCTTCTTGCCCTTTGTGTTCTTGTTCGCTGGTGTGCATATGTCGGCGGCGTCATTGACGCAGCACCGACGCTGGGCGGTCTGGTTGGGCATGCCGCATCTCGTGGCACTGGCGCTGATTACTCACCTGCCCTCGGACTATTTCAAGTCGCTCAAGATTCATCCGGACATCGTGATGCATAGAGAAGCGCCAGCCCTGATCGCAATGCTGAAAGAAGGCATGCCGGACAACGGTGAATTGATGACACAGTCCTACAGCGGCGCGTCATTGCTGGCCTTTCATGCACAGGCATATGTACCTGTGTTTGGCCCGGGCAGCTTTCATGCGCGCTTCGATGACAACATCACCGACTTCCGCACCTACGAAGGTCGCACGTTGCGCATTGTCAGCACCAAACGTCTGCTGGCAGAGAATTTCACGCCCTACTTCGATGAGGTACAGATCAAAGAACTCAAACTCGATGGTGCGAGTTTTTGGATGGCTGAGGGTCGCGGCTTTCACTTTGAACCCTATTACGAGCAAGTGCTGAAGAAGATCGCCGAGACCTACTACCGCGTGCCGCCCTACCTGCCGCTGCGTGGCTGCCGCTTTCTGGAACAGTACGGATTTATTTGAATGACCAGCGTTTGTGGCCAAGATAGCTGGTAAACACCGGCACTACGACGCCCACTGCATGCGCTATCTCGGGAACAAAACGGGTAATACCCAACCAGCCCAACACATAGTAAGCCAGCAGCATGCTGATGCCCCAAGTCTGCAAGACCGCCACTGCATTCACCAGCACAAACAATACAGCGCTGCGTTGTACGGATTGGCTGCCCTCAGTAAAAACAAAAGTTCGTGCCAGTAAAAATGCGGTGATCATGCCGGTCAGATAAGCGAGAATGACCGCTGATGAAAAGGCTACCCACTGGTTGTAAAGGATGCGCGAGCCAAAGTTCACCGCAGCCGCCAGACCACCGGTCATCAGAAACGCCAGAAACTGGCGCGATTTGAACTGTCGTATCACTTCAACACCTCTCACTTCACTACTTTTCACTTCACTACTTTTTATTTCACTACTTCTCATTTCACTACTTCTCGCTTCACCGCCTCTCACTTCACCGCCTCTGGCTTCTCTTCCTCGTACTTCACTGCATCACGGGCCATGCGCCGACCAAAGCCAATACTCTCCGAAATACCACGATCCTCGGGGTAGTAATACGAGGTATCGGCAACCCACAAGCCAGTCACAGGCAAGGCCGCCGGTGGCAGACGATCAAGGTAGCCAGGCTCGCAAATCGGTTGCGCATGACGGTAGCGGCTTGCGCGCAGTTCAATGAAGTCTTCATCCGTCAGCGATGGATTGATTTTTTGAAGATAGCGGCGCACCTTGTCCAGAAAGGCCTGATCAGGCTCGGAGAATTTCGGATGCTCGCCGGGCATATAAAAAGGCACATACACCACCGAATGCGCGAGCGGACGCAGATTCGAATATTCAACCAGTCCCGGTATATCCATCTCGGGATCGTTCACATTCAGCCAGAAATTGCCGGAGACTGAACGCCTGAGTTTGACGATCACGCACACAACCGCAATGTTATTCAGCGACTTGAATTGCTGCAGCAGCGAAGCAGGCAAGTCCGGCATCAGGCGCGGTATGAAGGGTAGCGGTACGGTACTGATGACTTTATCGAACGGCTCTATGCCTTGCCTCGTCTCGACACCCATCACACGACCCTGCTCGATGATCACGCGCTGAACCGGCGACGTCAGTCGAATGATGCCGCCGTTTTTTTCGATATCGGCATGCAGGGCATTGAGCAGCGTGGTCGAGCCGCCTTCCAGATAACCAAGTTTTTCCCGAAAGAGGTTGTAGCGCGAACGACCAATACGACGTATGCGACTCCAGATCCATGCCGCAGACAGATTCGGTGTGTGGTCATAGAACTTGTAGTCGAACAGGCGACGCCAGAGTACTTCCCAGGCCTCATCACCCACCCATCGACGAATCCAGCCCGTGGCTTCGACTTTGTCCAGAGATTGCCAGTCATTACGTTTGGTCGACAGGAAGGCATGCAAACCGTAGCGGAACTTAGCGACCAGACTGAGTCCACGAAAACGCAACAGTGCGATCGGATTACCCCAGGCCTGCATGCGATCCTGATACCAGTAACCCATCTTGGTCTCGACCCAGCGCATGTGATGTGCGATCTCGAGCTCCTCCAGTACTTCCAGAAAGGCAGTGTCCGAGGTGCAGTGAAAATGATAATAACGCTCGATCGCCAGACCGGAAAAATCAAAACAGGCGGTCATGCCACCGACGCGATCATCGGCTTCGAAAACGACTGGCTCATGACCATCACGGGCCAGCTGATAGGCGACAGCCAGTCCCATGGGACCCGCACCGAGCACGGCAATACGTTCACCCATGATCAAAACTCCAGAATGACATTGCTGTACACAGGATGACGGAAGGTCTCTTCCATCGCTTCGGCAAAAGGCGTGCAGCGCACACCAAACTTGCCCGGCCAGTCGATGACTTCGAATTCATCTTTGGCGACCAGCGCAGCCAGCTGTTGCGTAGTGAATGGCGGATTGCGATCAAACACAGCCCATAGCCACAACAGGCCGTGAAACAGGCTGTAAGGAATGTTCACAATGGCGGCACCGGCTCGAGTCGCGCGCTTGATCTCGCGAATGATGTCGATGTAATCGACCTTCTCGTGACCCGAGATATTGAAGGTACCCTCGGTAATGCGATTCTCGATGCAGCTGATGATGATGTTGGAAAAGTCACCCACATACAAAGGCTGACGCAGGTAGCGACCATGACCGGGAATGGGAAATACGGGTACTTTTTGCATGAAGCGCGAGAGCCAGCCGAGATGCTTGCGATCGAACCAGCCGAACATCAGAGTCGGGCGCAGCACGGGACAGGCAATACCGCTGTCGAGCACCAGGCGCTCCTGAATTTTTTTGGTCTGCGTATAAAAATCATCGGCCACAGACTCCACCACCGATGAGCTGATATGCACCAGTTGATCCACACGGCCAGCATGAATCGCCTCGAGTATGAGTCGGGTAGCAGTGAGATTGTTGCGCTCGAACTCCGCATAATCAATGCCGCCGATCTGCGCCTGCAGCATCACCACGGCGCCCGCTTGCGCAAAATGATCTTGCCAGGATCCAGGTTCGGACAAATCCACGCACTCGGTCAGCACATCAGGATGCATGCGACGCAGCACCTCGACATTGGCCGCGTGCTTGTCAAGGACGACGATATGGGTATAGCCCTTCGCCTTGAGACGCGCGACAAGATTCTGACCCACAAGCCCGGCACCGCCCGGCAGGATGATTTTCTGGTTATTCATTCAGATATTCAAACGATTGAAAACGGCACGTGGCAAATGGCGAATGATCATCATGATCAGCCACCAGCGCGCCGGCGCATAGACCACGGGTTGACCCGCCGCCACGGCCGCCACAATACGATGGGCAACCGACTCGGCTGAGGCCAATCCGCGCGGCGGCAAATGCGCGGTCATCGGTGTGGCTGTGGGGCCGGGCTTGATCAGGATGATTTTGATCTGCGTAGCCGCAAAGCGGTGCTGCAATCCTTGCGCATAGCGATCAATCAGACCCTTGGCAGCGCCATACACATAATTGGTTTTACGACCCCGATCGCCCGCGACAGACCCAATGATCGCCAATGCGCCACGACCCGCCTTCTCCATCTGGCCGGCGAAAGCTTCAGCAAATAATACGGGCGACACGCCGTTGATCTCCAGTGCCTGCTGCGCAAGCGTCAGATCCTGCTGGCAGTCGGATTGCACAGGCAGCGTGCCGTGCGCAATCAGCACGATAT